>NZ_JBYCLE010000024.1:0-11175 GCF_057473765.1 Mycobacterium sp. TH-M106
CATCTTCGTTGCATCGCAGTGGCGACGGGACCCGCTCAATCACCTCCGCCGGACTGTTCTCGGGATCTCACCGCACCGTCGCTCAGCGAGGAATACGTGTTCGGGGGCATTCAGGTTGAGCACCACGGGGTAGCGATCCGGCGTTGACGATGAGTAGCTCGTCAGCTGGTCGTAGCTGGTTTGGTGCTTGCGGTGCCGGGGCGGCACGGTGATCACGTCGTTGTAGGCGACGGCCCCCCCGGTAGGTGTCTCTGGCTGGAGTCTTGCGGGAGGGCCGTCTGTGCGCTTGGGAGGCGCAGTGGTCACGGTAGAGGCGGATGTCGATCTAGTCGAGCGCAGGTTGGCAGCGGGTGAGCTGCGGTGCCCGGCATGCAGTGGGGTGTTGGCGGGTTGGGGGCGGGCCAGGCCGCGACTGCTGCGCGGTGCGGATGGGCCGGTGTGGTTGTGTCCTCGCCGGTCGCGCTGCACCGACTGCCGCGTCACCCACGTGTTGTTGCCGGTGACGGCGTTGCTGCGGCGCGCCGACGTGGGTGCGGTGGTCGTGTCCGCGTTGGTGGCCAAGGCCGTGCGCCGGGTGGGGTTTCGCCGGATCGCGGCCGAGTTGGCCTGTCCGGCGGAGACGGTGCGGGGCTGGCTGCGTCGCTTCGGTGAGCGGGCCGAGGCGGTGCGGTCGGTGTTCACGGTGTGGCTGCGCGCGGTGGATGCCGATCCGGTGATGCCTGAGGCGACCGGCAGCGGGTTGGCCGACGCGATGACAGCGATCGTCGCGCTGGCGGCGGCCATCGGGCGCCGGTTCGTGCTGTCCGAGGTGTCGCTGGCCGAGACCGCGGTGGCGGTGTCGGGTGGGCGATTGTTGACACCGGGCTGGCCCGGCCCGGCAGCGCAACACGAACCGACCCTGCCGCCGACGCCGATCACCCCGTAAACCTGTGCGCTGTCATGTGTTTGAAAGACAGCAAAGGAGGCGGCCAGTGGTCGGCGATGATGAGGTGAAGGTGCGGTCCGAGCGGGCCCGGGCGATCGGGCTTTTCCGGTACCAGCTAATCCGGGAGGCCGCCGATGCGGCGCACTCCACCAAGGAACGCGGCAAGATGGTGCGCGAGCTGGCATCGCGCGAGCACACCGACCCGTTCGGGCGCCGCGTGCGGGTCAGCCGCCAGACCATTGATCGCTGGATCAGGGACTGGCGTGCCGGCGGGTTCGACGCGTTGGTACCCAACCAGCGCCAGTGCACCCCGCGCACCCCGGAGGAGGTGCTGGAGCTGGCGGTTGCGCTGCGGCGGGAGAACCCGCAGCGCACCGCCGCGGCGATCCGCCGAATCCTGCGGACCCAGCTGGGCTGGGCACCCGACGAACGTACCCTGCAACGTAACTTCCACCGGCTCGGCCTCATCGGTGGCGCGGCCACGGGGTCGGCACCAGTGTTCGGGCGGTTCGAGGCCGCCCACCCCAACGACTTGTGGACCGGGGATGCGTTGCACGGCATACGTATTCAACTCAGAAAGACCTACCTGTTCGCGTTCTTAGACGATCATTCCCGGCTGCTGCCGGGCTATCGGTGGGGCTATGCCGAGGACACGGTGCGGCTGGCCGCCGCGTTGCGGCCGGCACTGGCCTCACGCGGTGTTCCCAAGGCGATCTACGTTGACCGCGGCTCGGCATTCGTCGATGAATGGCTGCTGCGCGCGTGCGCGAAACTCGGTGTGCGCCTGGTGCATTCGGCACCATACCGGCCGGAAGGTTGGGGGCAAGATAGAGCGGTTTTTTAGGACCGTGCGCGACCAGTTTTTGGTCGAGATCACCGGCGAGCCCGACACCATCGGCCGCCACTATGTGACTGACCTGGACGAGTTGAATCGGCATTTCGCGGCCTGGACCGAAACGGTCTACCACCGCACGATCCATTCCGAGACCAGCCAAACCCCGCTGGAGCGCTGGTCAGCCGCTGGGCCGGTCGCGCTGCCCGCACCCGAGGCTCTCACCGAGGCGTTCCTGTGGGAGGCGCACCGGCGCGTGACCAAGACCGCCACCGTGTCACTACATGGCAATTCCTATGAGGTTGACCCGGCATTGGTCGGGCGCAAGGTCGAGTTGGTGTTCGATCCGTTCGACCTGACCCGCATCGAGGTTCGCCTGGCCGGCGTGCCGATGGGGCTGGCGATCCCGCACCACATCAGCCGCCACTCCCATCCCAAGGCCAAACCAGAAACCCCGAGCACACCACCGCAACCGTCCGGTATCGACTACGCGCAGCTGCTCGAGACCGCGCATGCGGCCGAACTGGCCCGCGGCGTCAACTACGCCGCCCTCACCGGGGCCGGCACGGAGATTCCCGGCCAGCTTGACCTGCTCACCGACCAGGAGGTCGCACCCCGATGATGGAATTGATCTCCTACTTCGGCTTTTCTCGGATGCCGTTCGGCCGCGACCTGGCCCCGGGCATGCTGCACCGCCATGCCGCCCACAACGAAGCGGTCGCCCGCATCGGCTGGTGCATCGCCGAACGGCGCATCGGCGTGATCACCGGCGAAGTTGGCGCCGGCAAGACCGTCGCCGTGCGTGCCGCGCTGGCCGCCCTTGACCGCAGCCGCCACAGCATCATCTACCTGCCCGACCCCACCGTCGGGGTACGCGGCATCCACCACCGCATCGTCGCCTCCCTCGGCGGCCAACCCCTGACCCACCACGCCACCCTGGCTCCACAGGCCGCCGACGCGCTGGCCGCCGAACACGCCGAGCGCGGGCGTACAGCCACCGTCGTCGTCGAGGAGGCGCACCTTTTAAGTCACGACCAATTGGAGGCCATCCGCTTGCTCACCAACCATGATCTCGATTCGTCGAGCCCGTTCGCCTGCTTGCTCGTCGGCCAGCCCACCCTGCGGCGGCGGATGAAACTCGGCGTGCTGGCCGCGCTCGACCAACGCATCGGGCTGCGCTACACGATGGCGCCCATGACCGACAAAGAAACCGCCAGCTACCTGCACCACCACCTCAAGCTGGCCGGGCGCGACGACGCACTGTTCTCCGACGACGCCATCGGGTTGATCCACCAAACCAGCCGCGGCTACCCCCGCGCGGTCAACAACCTCGCGCTACAAGCCCTCGTCGCCGCGTTTGGCGCCAACAAGGCCATCGTCGACGAATCCTCCACCCGCACAGCCATCGCCGAAGTCACGGCAGACTGAACACCACCGCGACACCCTGAACACCACCGACCCCGCCGGACCCCGCCCGGCGGGGTCATTTCATACCCCCACATCCTCACCGCCAACGCCGCCATAATGCTCATCCTGAGTGCCGGGCAACAGGAATACGGCGGAATCGAATACGGAGGGTTACCAGTAGACTACGCCGTTTTCATCTCATGAACCCACTACCCGGCCGCATCTCGCAAACCGAGTCGTGGCCATCACCTTCCCCCGCCGCACCATGGCCATTCGACTTCCGCGGGGTCGCCCCACTTCAAGGCCCATTCGTTACGTTCGAGTTTCTGTGCAATCCACCATGGGGATCCCAGAGCCTCTTGGTCAACTTCTCGCCGACGGGCACGCGAGGCCGGCAACTATTCGCCTACGCCTTGTAGCATTTCGCTACAAGGCGTAGCATCCTGCTTCAGGAGGTGCGGATATGACTAACGTCGCTGACCGTGTCACGAGGATCGCCGCCGACCTCGTGGACAGTGCTGCTGCTGAGGGTGCTCGCCAGAGCCGGTCGGCCAAGCAGCAACTTGATCATTGGGCTCGGGTGGGCCGGGCAGTGTCGAGCCATCAAACGGCCTCGCGTCGCCGTGTCGAGGCCGCCCTGGCCGGTGATCTCGACACGAACCGACTGTCCGAGGACGAGGGGCTGGTCTTCAACGCAGAAGTCTCGGCCGCTATCGAGGAGTCGCTGGCCACCGCCCATTACGGTGACTTGCTGTCAGTGCGCGGCATCACGACAGTGGCGCTCAACGACGACGGCGAGATCGTCGAGTACCGGCCCGACGGAACTACCTCAGTGGTCGACGTGGACGGATGAGCCATGACTCCGCGAGGCGCCGGTGAAGCGGCTCGACCTCGTCGTAGGCCCGAACGGCGCGGGTAAGTCGACGTTCATCGCGTTCACGTTGGCGCCGTTGTTGCCACGCAGCGTATTCGTCAATGCCGATGAGATCGCAAAGCAGCGTTGGCCCGATGATCCAACTGCGCACGCCTACCATGCAGCGCGGATCGCTGCAGATACCCGCGCCAAGCTTATCGAGACAGGCAAATCGTTTATTGCCGAGACCGTCTTCTCTCATGCGTCGAAGCTGGAGCTGATCCGCTCCGCCCACGATGCGGGCTACGTCGTCGCTTTGCATGTGATGCTGATCCCCGAGGGTCTCGCCGTCGAACGCGTACGGCGGCGCGTACACCACGGCGGTCACGACGTCCCCGAGGGCAAGATCCGTGAACGGCACCGCCGACTCTGGCAATTCGTCGCCGATGCAATCGAGATCGCCGACACTGCAACGATCTACGACAATTCACGCCTTCACGGGCCCCGAATTGTCGCGCAAATGACCGCGGGCACGGTCATCGGCGCCACGACGTGGCCGGCGTGGGCTTCCGAGAAGCTGTTCCGACGCTGGCCGGGCTAGGTGCCTTGGCTCGACCTGTCCACCACCAGCTTCGAAGACGGTCGATGATCGCTTGCAGACACCATGCCGTCGCGCCCGTCAGCAGCGGAAACCACAGCGGCAGTTGATCCGACTGGACGAGTGCGGCCTAGGAGGAACCGGACCGCTCGTGACCGCGACTCCCCGCCGGGCATGCAATCGAAAGAATTCACCACGCATGCAGTCTTCATCCCGCCACGCACCTGCATGACCACTGAACCGTCCCCGGTTTTATGCGTACTTCCTTTGTTGGGAAGGATGGCGCGATGCCGAGCAAGTACGTCGTGAACACCAAGGCCAGGGCGGTGCGGCTGGTCCGCTAACACCGCGACGATTACGACAGCGAATGGGCGGCGATCGGAATACCACCCCTGCCTACGTGCTGCGAGCACCGCCGTTAGGCGCAGTGGTATTGCCTGTTGAACACACAGTTCACCGGTGGCGAGTAGGAACCGGTCAGAACGCCCCGCATACCGCCCGTGGCTGAACCGCCGGGTGCGATGATGCGATTCCAATTCGCCGGGGTGAGCACGTAGTGCGTGCCAGAGTGCCTGAGGGTGCTATTCCACGTGTGCGAGACGGATTCCCCCGGCGGCAAGTCGAATTCAAGCGTCCAATCAGCCAGCGGGACCGTGCTCGAGTTGATGATGGTGAAGCGGGCGATGAAACCGGTCTGCCACGTCGATGTCACCGACAGAGTCGCGGAGGCCGCAGCCGCACGGGCCACCGGGGTGATGGCGAACCCCGGGATAGCAACCATCAGTGCCGCCACGGTGATGCGAAGAACACCGCGCCAGCGCCGCACATAATTGTCCAGTCCGGCCATAGCGGCCAACACTAAAGCCAGCCAGGCGAAGTCGGCCCTCGCCCCGCGGGTAGGCTGCAGTACCTTTGCCCAACTGACACCGTCTTGAGATTTGAGCCTCGCACCGGTCGGGGTGCAGGTTCAGGCCTACGCTCACGCCCAGTTCGAGCAGTCGGACCGGAAGGCGATATCAACCGCTCGGTTACAGGTCGACGAGCTGCTAGCTCAGGCCCGCGATCGCCGCGTCGTAGTTGGGTTCGCTGCCGATCTCGGGTACCAGCTCGGTGTAGGTGATGTTACCGTCCGTGCCGATCACGACGACGGCACGCGCAAGCAGCCCGGCCAGCGGACCGTCGGTGATCGTCACGCCGTAGTCCTTGCCGAAGCCGGCGCGGAACGCCGACGCCGTGGTCACGTTGTCAATGCCCTCCGCACCGCAGAATCGCTTCAGAGCGAAGGGCAGGTCGTTGGAGACGCACAGCACGGCGACACCGCTTGCGGCAGCGCGTTCGTTGAAGGTTCGTACGCTGGTTGCACACACCGGCGTATCGATGGACGGAAAAATGTTGAGCAGCACCGCCTTACCGGAGAACTGGCCACTATCGACCGCGCCGAGGTCGGCGCCGGTCAAGGAGAACGTGGGCGCCGCGGTCCCCACAGCCGGCAGCTCCCCGACGGTTGTTATCGGATTTCCATGCAAAGTTATCTGTGCCATGCGGATAGTGTGCCAAGTCCGCTTGGTGGCCCCGAAGGCGGATGCCCTCAACCGGGAGGGCGATCCAGGTGCGGCCCGGTCACCGCCGTCCCCCGTGCGGTGGCTCAATGCGGCTGCGGAAGCTCGTTGCGGAATGGGTGCAGGCGCCCGCGTTTCGAACCCGTTCCGCCAGGGTGATGTCGGATGTCACGACGGTGATCTCCTCGGGCCGATCGGCGGCGTGCACCAGCCGGACGATCTCGTCGTCGGCCGAGTTGGCAGCGGCTCGTGGCGCGTGCGCGATGTTGACCACGGATGACCGGATCGGCGGCGATGCGGGCTTTTCCAACACCACCGTGACATCGTGGCCCTCCGCGGATGCCCACTGCTCGAGTTGGTCCACCAGCCGCACCATCGCGCCTCGGCGGTCCTTCCACCAGCCGTCTGGACGAGAACCGATGACGTTCATCGCGTCGACGATCCACCGCACAGACCCGACGGTACGGTGCACCGGTGAGCCTGTCACCCGCGGCCCGCGAGGTTGCGGCGGCACATCCGGGGCCACCCGGGACGTGGCCGACCGGTTGCGAGCGGGTCCGGACAAGCGCAAGCCCGAATGACAGGGCCGCTGAGGCCGATGCTTCAGCGCAGACCCAATGTGCCGCTGAGATATTGACTGCGACAGGCCACTCGTCCCAGCTTGCCGCTGGTGGTGCGCGGGATAGCACCGGCCGGCAGGAACCGCACGTCGGAGACGGTCAATGCGTGCCGGCGCGCCACCGCGTCCCCGATCGCCTCGATCGCCGGGCGCGGATCGGCTCGGCCGGCACCGGCGGCGCGTTCGGCGACGATCACCAGCCGTTCCCCGGCGCCGGTGGTATCCGGGATGGAGAACGCGACCGCGTATCCGTGGCGCACGGTGGGCGATGCCTGCGCCACGGTGGCCTCGATGTCCTGCGGATAGTAGTTGCGGCCCTCGATCGTCACCATGTCCGCGATCCGGCCGGTGACGAAGAGCTCGCCATCCAGATACATCCCCAGGTCACCGCTGCGCAGCCAGCAGCTTCCAATCGGCACACCCTCGGCGTGGCTGTCTTCGGCGAGCCGGGACCGCAGTTTGGCACCGAACGTCAGCCGTGTCTCCTCGGGCCGCTGCCAGTAACCGCGGGCGACGTTGCCGCCGTGCACCCAGATTTCGCCGACCTCGCCATCGGGCAGTTCCGCACCAGAATCCGGGTTGACGATCACCGCCCACTGACTGCGAGCGACCCGACCGCACGACACATGCGCCACCGCGTTGGCCGAATCCGCTGCGACGCGCACCGCGTGACCGGCGCCGAGTTGCTCCCGGTCGAGGTAGGCCGCCGTCGCCTCGGCGGTGGGCTCGATGGTCGACACGAACAGGGTCGCTTCCGCGATACCGTAGGAGGGTTTGATCGCGGTGCGTCGCAACCCGTATGGCGCGAACGCCTCGGTGAATGCCGTGATCGCAGTCATGCTCACCGGCTCCGAACCGATGATCATCACCACATTGCTCAGGTCCACGTCTGCTCCCGGCGGGGGCAGGCCGCGTTGCGCGGTCAGCTCATAGGCGAAGTTCGGTGCGGCGGTGACCACCCTCCCGTGCCGGGACTCTGCGGACAGCGCCATGATCCAGCGCTGCGGCCGGCGAATGAACGCCGTAGGTGACATCAGCGTGGAGTGCCCGCCGTACACCGCCGGAAAACCGATGATCGACAACCCCATGTCGTGATAGAGCGGTAACCAACTGAGGCCGTGGATGTTTCGGTCCAGCAGTTCGATCGACAAGATCATCTGCAACAGATTGGTGCCGCTCGATCGATGGGTGACCTCTACACCGATCGGAGGCCGGGTGGCACCGGAGGTGTACTGCAGATGGGAGACGTCATCCAGGTGCAGACGCACGGGGCTGAACCCGTCCTGTGCAGAGTCGGGTATCTGATCGATGGCAATGACCTGCGGCCGGTACCGGCGCGGAAGCTCAGCCAGAAACGCCTCAACGGTCTTCATCGCCGGTGTGGTGGTCACGACGACGCTGGGCGCCGCGTCGCGAAGCGCCGTATCGAGCCGTTCGGCATGACCCGGTAATTCCGGTGGAAACAACGGCACCGCGACGGCCGCGACGTTGATCGCCGCGTAGAACCCGGCGACGTAGTCGAGACCCTGCGGCGCCAGGATCGCAACGCGGTCACCGCGAGCAGCAAGTTTCAGCAGGCGCGCACTGACGGCCCGCAAACGCACACCGAACTGAGCCCAGGTGAGTTCGTCGACGCGACCGTCGGCCGATGCCGTGTAGTCCAAGTAGCGGTAGGCCACAGCGTCACCGACATTGACGATGTTGCGCTCGATGAGGGAGATCAGCGTATCGCCCTGCGGCAATGCGATGTTGCCGGCGGCGTCCAGGCAGTCCTGGATTTCTATCAGGCGCCTGCTACCCGCCAACTTCTGCGGGGAACCGCGATCCATAGCCGCAGTCTAAGTGCCGTCACGATCCATCCATCTGGTGCGAGGTCCGCAAACCGTGCGGCCTGCTCGTCGACCCCGCATTCACCAGGGCGACTCGTGCACCGCCAAGGTGATGAACACGTAGCCCAGGCAAACCAACAGGTTCAGTGCGGCAAGAGCCAGGCCCGCGACGATGAGCCAGCGGACGGCACGTCGCCGCGTGCGCCTGGCCCGAGCAAGGCGCAACTCACGGTTGATCCCGGTTGCGGCCAGCGCGAAATTGACGTCGACGAACTCCTCGGACGCAAACGGTGCGCCCGCGGTGATCTCTCGCAGGCGCGCGGCCGGGATGCGGACGCCGACGCTGGCGAAGCGCCGGCTCGTTCGCACCGCCCACCAGCGATCGAGGACCTGGTCCGGCATATGCAGACGATGCGGTGGCGGCCGCCATGGATCGATCCACGAGTCGGACCAATCGGACCGATCGGGCTGGGCGGTCACAAACCACCACTCTAGTGACCACGCCCGCAGAAGCCGCCCGGTTCGTCAAAATTTCCCACCGCAAGCCACGAGCGAACCCGCAAACGCGCCCGGGATAGACTCGCACGGTCGAGGCGAACCATGCTGAACAGGAGCGCAGATCCATGGCCACCACCATTACCACGGACGGAGCGGTCCGCACACCGTTCGAACAGAACCTGGCGAAGGACCATGAAGGTGACATAGCCGCCACGCAGCAATACTTCGACAGTCCGCGCTTCGACGGGATCACTCGCCTGTACACGGCGCGTCAAGTCGTCGAGCAGCGCGGCACGATACCCGCCGACTACCCGGTCGCACGCGAGGCGGCGACGGCCTTCTACGCGCGGTTGCGCGAATTGTTCGCGGAGCGCAAGTGCATCACGACCTTCGGCCCCTACTCTCCCGGGCAGGCGGTGACCATCAAACGAATGGGCATCGAGGCGATCTACCTGGGCGGTTGGGCGACTTCCGCCAAGGGCTCCATCAGCGAGGACCCAGGTCCCGACCTGGCCAGCTACCCGCTGAGCCAGGTGCCGGAGGAAGCCGCCGGCCTGGTGCGCGCACTGTTGACCGCCGACCGTAACCAGCATTACCTCCGGCTACGGATGAGCGAGGCCGACCGTGCCGCGAACCCGGCGGTCGACTACCGGCCGTTCATCATCGCCGACGCCGACACCGGCCACGGCGGTGATCCGCACGTGCGCAACCTCATCCGCCGCTTCGTCGAAGCCGGTGTGCCCGGATACCACATCGAGGATCAGCGTCCCGGCACCAAGAAGTGCGGCCACCAGGGCGGCAAGGTGCTGGTTCCGTCCGACGAACAGATCAAGCGGCTCAACACCGCTCGATTCCAGCTCGACGTGATGCGGGTGCCCGGCATCATCGTCGCGCGCACCGACGCCGAGGCCGGAAACCTGATTGACAGCCGCGCCGACGAGCGCGACCAGCCGTTCCTGCTGGGTGTCACGAACGTGAAGATCCCCCCGTACAAGTCGTGCGTCCTGGCGATGATGCGGCGCTTTAATGAGTTGGGAGTCAAAGAACTCAATGGTCACCTGCTCTACGCCATTCCCGACGACGAGTACTCGGCCGCCGAGGCCTGGCTGGAACGCCGGGGCATCGCCGATCTGATCGCCGATGCGGCTACCGCCTGGCTGAACGACTCCCGGCAACCGCTCGATGCGCTCTACGACGAAGTCCAGTCGAAGTTCGTCGAGTCCTGGGAGGACGACGCCGGTTTGATGACCTACGGCGAAGCGGTGGCCGAGGTGATCGAGTTCGGCGAGCGGGAGGACGAGCCGCGCGACATGAGTGCAGCACAGTGGCGAGAATTCGCCGCGAACGCGTCGCTGCATACGGCACGGAAAAAGGCCAAGGAGCTGGGCGCCAGCACCCCGTGGGACTGCGAGCTTGCCAAGACCCCCGAAGGCTACTACCAGGTGCGCGGCGGCATTCCCTACGCGATCGCCAAATCGCTCGCCGCGGCGCCGTTCGCCGACCTGTTGTGGATGGAGACGAAGACCGCGGATCTCGCCGAAGCCCGCCAGTTTGCCGAAGCAATCCACGCTGAGTTCCCGGACAAGATGCTGGCCTACAACCTGTCGCCCTCGTTCAACTGGGACACCACCGGCATGACCGACGAGGAGATGAAGCGCTTCCCCGAGGAGATCGGCAAGATGGGCTTCGTCTTCAACTTCATCACCTACGGCGGGCACCAGATCGACGGCCTGGCCGCCGAGGAATTCGCCACCGCGCTGCGCCACGACGGCATGCTGGCGCTGGCTCGCCTGCAGCGTCAGCTGCGTCTCATCGAGTCGCCGTACCGGACGCCGCAGACCCTGGTCGGCGGGCCGCGCAGCGACGCCGCGCTGCTGGCATCCTCGGGGCGCACCGCCACCACCAAGGCGATGGGCAAGGGCTCCACCCAGCACCAGCATCTGGTGCAGACCGAGGTGCCGCGCAAACTGCTGGAGGAGTGGCTCGCCATCTGGAGTGAGCACTACCAGCTTCCCGAGAAGCTCCGCGTGCAGCTGCGGCCGCAGCGCGCCGGCT
>NZ_JBYCLE010000025.1:0-2940 GCF_057473765.1 Mycobacterium sp. TH-M106
GGGCCGATGCCCGGCAGCTTGCCGAGCTCATCGATCAGATCCTGGACCGGCCCTTCAAACATGTCGGCACATGTCAGCTGTTCGGTGTGCCGAGCGCCCCGCCCATGCCGCCAGCCAGCGGCCCGAGCCGCTGCTGCGCCAGCGTGGTGACCTGCTTGGCTGCATCGGCCAGTGCGCCGACGATCAGGTCCTGCAGGGTCTCGACGTCGCCGGGGTCGACGACTTTGGGGTCGATCGTCACCGCCACCACCTCGCCGTTGCCCTTGACGGTGACCTGCACCAGACCGTCGCCGGCCTGGCCGTGTACCTCGGTGTTGACCAGTTCCTGCTGAACTTGCAGCAACTGCTGCTGCATCTGCTGTGCCCGTGCGAGCAACGCGGACATATCGGGTTGGGCTCCAGGCTGCATGAGAAGTCCCCTCGTGTTGTGGTCTCGACGTGGTCGCGGCTGGGTTTCGGCTCTGTGACAGCTCCGGTTGCCGCGCGGTTTGAGATACCCAGCGTAGTCGGCGCCGAGCTAGCGTGGCGCCGTGCGCCTACCAGTTCGCCCGCGTGTCGGGCTCGCGATGGCAGCGGGCCTGCTCATACTCGCCTCGATCCCGACCACCCCACCGTCGGTCGCGGTTCCGGCCAACATCGCCGGGATGGTCGTGTTCCTCGACCCCGGTCACAACGGCAGCAACGACGCATCCATCGGCCGTCAAGTGCCCACCGGCCGCGGCGGCACCAAGAACTGCCAGGCCAGCGGGACCGCCACCAACAACGGCTACCCAGAGCACAGCTTCACCTGGGACACCACGTTGCGAATCCGCCAGGCGCTGAGCGCACTGGGGGTGCGCACCGCCATGTCCCGCGGCGACGACACCGCACTGGGTCCGTGCGTCGACGAGCGCGCGGCGATGGCCAACGCGCTGCACCCCAACGGCATCGTGTCTATCCACGCCGACGGCGGCCCGCCCGCCGGTCACGGGTTCCACGTCAACTACTCGGCGCCGCCGCTCAACGCCGCGCAGAGCGGCCCGTCGGTGCAGTTCGCGCGGGTGATGCGCGACCAGTTGCAGGCGTCCGGCATCCCACCCGCCAGCTACATCGGCAACGACGGCCTCAACGGCCGGTCGGACCTTGCCGGGCTGAACCTGGCGCAGTACCCGTCGATCCTGGTCGAGCTGGGCAACATGAAAAACGCAGGCGACGCAGCCCTGATGGAAACCCCGGCCGGCCGGCAGCGCTACGCCGACGCGGTGGTCCGCGGCATCGCGGGGTTTCTAGGCGGTCAGGCTGTGGCGCAGTAGCCCGGCGGTACGGCGCGTGCGCTCGCCCCGGCGGGGGCCGGCGACTACCGTTGACATGGTGTCCATTCGGCCAGTTTCGGTACCGGCGGCCCACGCCGAGGGAGTGCAGCGACTGCTGGCCAGTTACCGGTCACTCCCCGCGACGGCGCCGGTCCGCCTGGCTAAACCGACCTCGAACCTGTTCCGAGCGCGTGCGCAACGCCACGCGCCCGGCCTGGACACCTCGGGCTTGACGAACGTCATCTGCGTCGACCCGCAAGCCCGCACCGCCGACGTCGCCGGGATGTGCACCTACCAGGATCTGGTGGCCGCCACCTTGGCGTACGGATTGTCACCGCTGGTGGTCCCGCAGCTGAAGACCATCACCCTGGGCGGGGCGGTCACCGGGCTGGGGATCGAATCGGCGTCGTTCCGCAACGGCCTGCCACACGAATCGGTGTTGGAGATGGACATCCTCACCGGCGCTGGGGAATTGGTCACCGCATCGTCAGAGCAGTACACCGACCTGTTTCGGGCATTCCCGAACTCCTATGGCACACTTGGGTATTCAACCAGGCTTCGGATCGAGTTGGAGACCGTCAAACCGTTCGTCGCGCTGCGGCACATCCGGTTTCACTCGCTGGGGAAGCTGATGGCGGAGATGGACCGAATCCTCGAAACCGGCGGGTTCGACGGTGTCGCGGTGGACTACCTCGACGGTGTCGTGTTCAGCCCCGACGAGAGCTACCTGTGCGTCGGAATGCAGACCGTCGCACCCGGCTCGGTCAGTGACTACACCGGCCAGCGCATCTACTACCGGTCGATCCAGCACAGCGCCGGTGTCAAAGACGACCGGCTGACGATCCACGACTACTTCTGGCGCTGGGACACCGACTGGTTCTGGTGCTCACGTGCGTTCGGTGTGCAGCACCCGCTGGTGCGGCGGTGCTGGCCGCGCCGCTACCGACGCAGCGACGTCTACCGCAAACTGGTCGGCTACGACCAGCGGTTTCATGTCGCCGACCGGATCGAAAAACACTATCACCGCCCGCCGCGCGAGCGGGTGATACAAGATGTCGAGGTGCCGATCGAGCGCTGCGGCGAGTTTCTGGACTGGTTTTTTGCCCATGTGCCCATCGAACCGGTGTGGCTGTGCCCGCTGCGGCTGCGCAGCGAGCAGGCCTGGCCGCTCTACCCGATCCGGCCCAACCGCAGCTACGTCAACGTCGGTTTCTGGTCCTCGGTGGGAACGGTGCCGGCCGGCACTACCGAAGGAGCTGCAGGGGTCACGAACCGGCTGATCGAAGCGAAAGTCAGCACGCTCGACGGCCACAAGTCGCTATACTCCGACGCCTACTACACCGCCGAAGAGTTCGACGACCTCTACGGCGGGGAGACATACAAAACGGTCAAAAAGATCTACGACCCCGATTCGCGGCTGCTGGACCTGTATGCGAAGGTGGTGCAACGGCAGTGACGACCTACAGCGGAGAACATGCCAGTGCCGGCAAGCTGAGCCTGGCGCAGATCCTGGAGCTCTTCACCGAGGGTGGCCGGCTGCCGCTGAAGTTCACCGCCTACGACGGCAGCACGGCCGGGCCGGATGACGCCAAGCTGGGTCTGGATCTGCTGACCCCGCGCGGCACCACCTACCTGGCCACCGCACCTA
>NZ_JBYCLE010000026.1:0-2084 GCF_057473765.1 Mycobacterium sp. TH-M106
GAACTCGGCCTGCTTGGCAGCCAGGAAGTAGCGGTGGATCGGATGGTCGACGTCGATGCCCACCCCGCCGTGCACGTGAACGATGGTGTGGGCCACCCGATGTCCGGCGTCGGCGGCCCAGAACGCCGCGGTGGCCACCTCGGTGTCGGCGGGCAATCCCTCGGCTACCCGCCAGGCGGCCTGGGTCAGCGTCAGCCGCAGCCCCAAGACGTCGATGTAGCCGTCGGCCAGCCGTTGCGACACGGCCTGGAAACTGCCGATCGGCCGGTCGAACTGCTGGCGGGTACGCGCGTATTCGGCGGTCAGCGCCAGCCCGCGTTCCAGCACGCCGAGCTGGTAGGCGCTGCGACCCAGCGCCTCCAGCACCCTGATGCGGTCGACCAGATCTCCACCGCCGACCCGCCGGCTGTTATCCACCTCGACGTCGGACAGCTCGAGGTGCCCGACGCTGCCCAGGCCGGTGGTCGCCAGCGCGGTCATCGAGACACCGGGATCGTCGGCGGCGACCAGAAACACCGCGACGCCGGAGTCGGTCTCGGCGGGCACCAGAAAGCCGTCAGCCACCGGGCCGTAACCGACCAGGGTTCGGGTGCCGGTGAGCCGGTAACCGGCAGTGGTGCCAGTAGTGCCAGTGGTGCCAGTGGTACCGATAGCCTGCATCGGGCCCTCGCCCATGTCGGCGGCCAGTGCGACGGTGAGGACCTTCTCGCCGTTGGCAGCGGGCGCGCCCCACCGTCGCCGAAGCTCCTCGGAGCAGAACCGGCCGAGCACGCCGGCGGCCAGCACCACCGACTCCAGATAGGGCACCGCGGCTAGCCCGCGGCCCAGCGCAACTAGCACCGCGGTCTGCTCCAGCACACCGAAGCCCCCGCCGCCCAGCGATTCCGGTGCGGCCGCCGACAGGATGTCCGCATCGGCAAGCTTGCGCCACAGCCTGCGGTCGAACCGTTGGTCGAGGGCGTCCAGCTGACGTTGGTGTTCGGGTGTGCAGACGGCATCGGTGATGCTGGCGGTCAAATCGCCGAGGTCGCGTGCCGCTTCGGTGGTGGAGAAATCCATCGGTGTCGTCCTTCGCAAGCGGTGGTCAGCGGTTGGTCAGCGGCTAGCTCGAGGCAGCCCCAGCGCCGCCATGGCGATGATGTCACGCTGGACTTCATTGGTGCCGCCGCCGAAGGTCAGGATCAAGCACGCCCGGTGCATCCGCTCCACCCGGCCGTGCAGCAGCGCGCCGGTCGAGCCATGACGCAGGGTCGCGGCGGTGCCCAGCACCTCCATCAGCAGCCGGTAGGCTTCGGTGGCCAGCTCGGTGCCGAACACCTTGGCGGCAGAGGCATCCGCCGGTGACGGCGTCGTCTCCGCCGCTGATGCCAGCTCCCAATTGATCAGCTTGAGCACCTCGACTTTTGCGTGCACCCGCGCCAGGTTGAGCTGCACCCATTCCGAGTCGATCAGCCGGGCACCACCGGAATCCTTGGTGTTCTGGGCCCACTCGCGAACCTGGTTGAGGCACATGATGATCGGCATCGCCGACACCAGTGCGACGCGTTCGTGGTTGAGCTGGTTGGTGATCAGCTTCCAGCCGCCGTTCTCCTCGCCGACCCGGTTGGCCACCGGCACCCGCACGTCGGAGTAGTAGGTGGCGCTGGTGTCGAGGCCGGCCATGGTGTGCACCGGCGTCCAGGCGAACCCTTCCGCGGTGGTGGGCACGATCAGCACCGAGATGCCACGGTGTTTCTTGGCTTCGGCGCTGGTACGCACCGCCAGCCAGACATAGTCGGCGTAGGCGATCAGCGAAGTCCACATCTTCTGCCCGTTGACGATGTAGTCGTCGCCGTCACGGACCGCGCTGGTGCGCAGGTTGGCCAGGTCGGTGCCGGCCCCCGGCTCGGAGTAGCCGATCGCGAAGTGCAGGTCCCCGGCGGCGATCTTGGGCAGGTAGAAGCTCTTCTGTTCCTCGGTGCCGAACGCCATGATGGTCGGGGCGACGCTGTTGATGGTCAGAAACGGCACCGGAGCGCCGGCGATCGCCGCCTCGTCGGTGAAGATCAACTGGTCCATCGCCGAGCGGGCCTGGCCGCCGTACT
>NZ_JBYCLE010000027.1:0-1541 GCF_057473765.1 Mycobacterium sp. TH-M106
CGCTGGTCAAGGCGTACGCGCCGCCCGACGTGCGCGACCACGTGCTGGCCAAGTTCGCCTCGGGCGAGTGGGACGGCGAGACCGCCCAGCTGCTGACCGAGCGCGCCGGCGGCAGCGATCTGGGCGCGCTAGAGACGACGGCAACCCGGCACGGCGACGGCTGCACGTGGCTTCTCAATGGCTTCAAGTGGTTCGCGTCGAACTGCAACGGCGAGGTGTTCGTCGTGCTGGCCAAGCCGGAGGGGGCGGCGGATTCGACTCGCGGCGTAGCCAACTTCCTGGTGCTGCGGACACGCCGCGACGGAACCCGCAACGGTGTGCGTATCCGCCGGCTCAAGGACAAGCTCGGCACCCGATCGGTGGCATCGGGCGAGATCGAATTCGCCGATGCCGAGGCGTTTTTGCTCTCCGGCGAACCGAGCGCCGAATCAGGTCCAGCGGGTCCGTCCGACGGCAGGGGGTTGAGCCGGATGATGGAGCTGACGAACGCGGCGCGGCTGGGCATCGCGTCATTCGCCCTCGGCAACGCGCGCCGCGCGCTGGTCGAGTCGTTGTGCTACGCCCAGCGCCGGGAAGCGTTCGGCGCCAAGCTCGCTGACAAGCCGTTGATGCGGCGCAAGCTGGCCGAGATGATCGTCGACGTCGAAGCCGCACAGGCGCTGGTGTTCGACGGCACCGGCGCGGTGAACCATCGCCAGCCGCGGGCGTTGCCGCAACGCATCGCGGTGCCGGTGACCAAGCTGAAGGTCTGTCGGCTCGGCATCACCATGGCCT
This sequence comes from Mycobacterium sp. TH-M106, assembly GCF_057473765.1. Taxonomy (NCBI): domain Bacteria; kingdom Bacillati; phylum Actinomycetota; class Actinomycetes; order Mycobacteriales; family Mycobacteriaceae; genus Mycobacterium; species Mycobacterium sp. TH-M106. The sequence continues at coordinate 775 of NZ_JBYCLE010000027.1, forward strand.
CGGACGCGATCGAAATTCACGGGGGCAACGGCTACGTCGAAACCTGGCCGGTGGCAAGAATTTTGCGCGATGCGCAGGTGAATCCGATCTGGGAGGGCCCGGACAACATTCTGTGCCTGGACGTGGCCCGCGGGATCCAGCGCAGCCAGGCGCACGAGCCGCTGCTGGCCCGGATGCGCGACGCGGTGTCGGTGTCCGACGACGACGACACCACCCGGTTGGTGTCACGCCGCATCGAGGATCTGGACGCGGCGATCACCGCGTGGACCAAACTCGACGGTCGGAACAGAACAGTTGCCGAGGCTCGGCTGTTTGCGCTGGCGACGTTCATGGGCGACGTCTACGCCGGTGCGCTGCTGACCGAACGAGCCGCCTGGGAACGGGCGGAAATTGGCACGGACCGCAAAGCGCTGGTCGCCAGGCTGTACGCACAGCGGTATCTGGCCGACCGCGGACCGCTGCGTGGCCTCGACGCCGAGGGCGACGAGGCGATCGAGCGTTTCGGCGAGCTGGTGGACGGAGCGCTGGCGCTGTAGCGCTGCGGCTATCCCGCGCAACCGGTTGTCAGGACGCGCGCGATCGCGTCATGCTCGGCCTGGGTTACCCACAGCCCGTAGGCCGCCTTGACGTCGACGATTCGGGAGACGTAGGTGCAACGGTAGGACTTGTTGGGCGGCAACCACGTCGCGGCATCGCCGGCTTCCTTTTGTTCGTTGATCCAGCCCTCGGTGGCCTGCAGGTTCAGCGGATCGTTGGCGAAGTTGCGC
>NZ_JBYCLE010000028.1:0-4271 GCF_057473765.1 Mycobacterium sp. TH-M106
GTTCCTCGGACTCGGCCACGTCGTGGGTCCCGACCAGCACCGGCTGTCCGGTGGCGTGCACCTCGGCGATGTGGGCGATGATGGCGTCGTTCTTGGCTGCGGCGGTGATGTAGACCCGGTCCGTCTCGTCGGTGCGGATGTTCGGTTCGTTCGGCGGGATCGGGGATACGCCGAGTTTGTAGAACTGGCGCAGCTGCTCACCGGCTGCCAGCGCGGTCCCGGTCATCCCGCACACGGTGGGATATCGGTTGACCAGAGCCTGCACCGTGATGGTGTCCAACACCTCGCCGGTCTCGGTGGTCTCGATGCCCTCCTTGGCTTCCACCGCGGCCTGCAACCCGTCCGGCCAGCGTTGCAGCTGCGCGATGCGGCCGCGGGAGGCGTTGATCAGCGCCACCTTTCCGTCGCGGACGATGTAGTGCACGTCACGCTGCAACAGCACGTGGGCGTGCAGTGCGACGTTGACCTCGGTCAGCGTGGTGGCGACGTGCTCCTCGGAGTACAGGTCGATGCCGCCCAGCGCCCGCTCGACTCTGCGGGCGCCCCGTTCGGTGAGGTGGATGTTGCGCCGGTCTGTGTCGCTGTCGTAGTCCACTCCCGGCCGCATCCGGCCGACCAGTTCGACGATCTCCAGCCGCGGTGTCTCACGGTGGGTGGTACCGGCCAGCACCAGCGGCACCAGCGCCTCGTCGACCAGCACCGAGTCGGCCTCGTCGATCAGTGCCACATCGGGATCGGGGGAGACCAGATCCTCGACGTCGGTCACCAGCTGGTCGCGCAGCACGTCGAAGCCGATCTCGTTGACCGACGCGTAGGTGACATCGCACCGGTAGGCCGCACGCCTCTCCGCGGCGGTCGATTCGGCGGTGATCCAGCCGACGGTCAGGCCCAGCGCTTCCAGCAGCGGGCCCATCCACTCGGCGTCGCGACGGGCCAGGTAGTCGTTGATGGTGACGACGTGCACATGCCGGCCGCCGATCGCATAACCGGCGGCCGCGATCGCCCCGGAGAGAGTCTTGCCCTCCCCGGTGGCCATCTCGATCACGTCGCCGGCCAGCATCCGCAGCGCGCCCTGCAGCTGCACGTCGAAGGGCCGCAGCCCGATGTTGCGCTCGGCGGCCTCGCGGGCGATCGCCAGAAATTGCGGGACGTCGGTCGAGTCCGCCAGATGGTGAAGGTCGAGCAGCTGCGCGGCCTTGCGCAGCTGCTCGTCGTCGAGCCCGGCGGCCTTCTGGTCGTAGTTGGCGGCGGCCTCGACCTCGGCCATGGTGCGGCTTCGGTTCTTCTCAGTGCTGGCACCGAGCAGCTTCCAGAACGTGCCGCTCAGTCGACCGGGCTTGGCGCCGGTGGCTTTGGAGGTCGTCCGGGAGGTACTCGCCACAGGACAACCGTACGCGACGTCACTCGGAGCGAGCATGCGCAGAGTCGCACGGCGGATGCCCTGCACGTGCGACTCTGCGCATGCTCGCAATGGGATTGCGGCACTGCGGTAGGTTCGCGCAGGGAATTTCAACGGGTGCCGGCCGGGAAACACCCGACGCTAAGGAGACATCGAAGTGGACTCGAAGCTCTTCAAGCCGTCCATCGACTGGGGTCATGCCCTGCCTGATTCGCTGGTGTGGATAGCGGTGGCCTGGGCGATTAGCGCGGTCTGTGTCGTCGGCGTGCTGGCGGTGGTCCGGGTAACCATGCCATGGGCCCGCCAGTTCTGGCGGGTCTCCGGTGCCTACTTCACCGGAGGCGACAGCCTCCGCGTCTGGCTGATGCTGGCCGTACTGCTGTTGTCGGTGATCATCGCGGTCCGCCTCAACGTGCTGTTCAGCTATCAGGGCAACGACATGTACTCGTCGCTGCAGACCGCATTCCAGGGGGCCGCGGCAGGCAACGACGCGGTGAAGCGGTCTGGCGTACACGGGTTTTGGATGTCGATCGGCATCTTCAGTGTGATGGCGGTGCTGCATGTGGCGCGGGTGATGGGTGACATCTACCTCGCGCAGCACTTCATGGTCGCCTGGCGGGTCTGGCTCACCGATCGCCTCACCGGCGACTGGCTCGACGGCCGTGCCTACTATCGCGCGCATTTCGTCGAGGGCTCGGTCGACGCGGCCAAGGGCGATGAGTTCGATGACGAGTTCGACGAAGCCCTCGAAGGTGCTATCGACAACCCCGACCAGCGCATCCAACAAGACATCGACATCTTCACCGCCGGTTACGGCGCCAACCCGAACGCTCCGGTCAACGGGACCGGCAGCATTCTGTTGTTCGGTGCGGTCCAGTCCATGGTCTCGGTGGTGTCGTTCGCGGCCATCTTGTGGAATCTGTCCGGCACCCTCACCGTGTTCGAGTTCGGCATACCCCGGGCGATGTTCTGGATCGTAATCGTCTACGTCATGGTCGCGACCGTGGTCGCCTTCGCTATCGGCCGCCCGCTGATCCAGTTGAGCTTCCGCAACGAGCTCACCAACGCCGCCTTCCGGTATGCACTGGTCCGGGTCCGCGACGCCGCGGAGGCGGTCGCCTTCTACCGGGGTGAGCTGGCCGAGCGGTTGCAGCTGCGGGAGCGGTTCGGCGCGATCATCGACAATTATCTTCGTTTCGTGAACCGGACCATCGGGTTCGCCGGTTGGAACCTGTCGGTGAGCCAGGCGATAGTCCCGCTGCCGTGGGTGATCCAAGCGCCGCGGCTGTTCTCCGGACAGATCATGTTCGGCGACGTGTCGCAGACCGCGATCGCGTTCGGCAATATCCACGACTCACTGTCCTTCTTCCGCAACGCCTACGACAACTTCGCCAGCTATCGCGCTGTGATCATCCGTCTGAACGGGTTGGTGGAGATCGATCGAGGGGCCCGCGAACTTCCTGAGCTGCTCGCCAAGCCCAGCCCGGAGGGCTCGGTCGACATCGAGGGCGTCGAGGTGCGCACCCCCGCCGGCGATCCGCTGATCGATTCCCTCGATGTCCATCTCGACGTCGGCGACGCGTTGATGATCACCGGACCGTCGGGCAGCGGAAAGACGACGTTGCTGCGCAGCCTCGCACAGTTGTGGCCCTACGCGTCCGGCACGCTGCGGCGACCGGATTTGACCAACGAAACGATGTTTCTATCCCAGCTGCCCTATGTCCCGCTGGGCGATCTGCGCGCAGTAGTGTCCTACCCTTCGTCGGCCGGTGAGATCCCCGACGCTGAGCTTGCGGAGATTCTGGTCAAGGTGGCCCTCCCCCAACTTGTCGACCGTCTCGACGAGGTCGCCGACTGGGCTAAGGTGCTCTCACCCGGCGAACAGCAGCGGGTGGCGTTTGCCCGCATCCTGCTGACCAGGCCCAAGGCGGTGTTCCTCGACGAATCGACCTCCGCCCTCGACGAAGGCCTGGAACTCACGCTGTATCGGCTACTGCGCAGCGAATTGCCGCAGACCGTCGTGGTCAGCGTGAGCCACCGGCGAACGATCCAGCGCCACCACCGGCATATTTTGGAGCTGCTCGGCGAAGGCCGGTGGGAGTTGAGCCGCGCCGAGCAGGAGCCGAGCCCCGTCTAGCTTCGCGAGCGCAGGCGGCCGCATGCGCCCCGGCGCGACGGCCGAAGAACGAGCCCTCCCCCAACTGGGTGCCACTGGCATATCCCTTGCCGTCCTGCGCGATGTTCGAGGCGCACGCCCCGACCGCGTACAGACCCCGAACGGGCGTGGCGTCCTCGCGTAGCACCTGGCCGTCCACCGAGGTGGCCAGCCCGCCGACGGTGAACCCGGCATACATCGCTTTGCCCAGCGACAGATCGAAGGCACCCCACGGTGGATTATCCTGGGGTGCAAGGAATTCTGGTTGCTTGTGGAAGTCGGGGTCTTCGCGGCGCGCGGCATAGGTGTTGTAGCGGTCAAGCGTCGCTACCAGATTGCCTGTCGGAATGCCCAGTGCTGCTTCCATCTCGGGTATGGTCTCCCAACCGTCGATCAACGGCACCAGCGGCACCTGCGGACGCTGCAGGTGCGTCTCGTCGACGATCAAAAACGCTGCGCTGTCCGGCTGGTCCATCACGAACCCCGAGGTGCGGGAGTGGTAGGAGTCCTCGGCGACGAACCGTTTGCCGAGGTTGTTGACGATGATCCCGGTGAGCAGGATCGCCGGCGGGTAGACCGGTGCGGTGATGAACACCTGGTCCATGTGTCTGGTGGCGCCACCCACCGACATGCCCAGCCGAATACCGAGACCGTCGTCGTAGGTATTGCCCAACACGAACGGCTTCTCCGCCAGCTTCGGCGTGTACCGCGCCACCA
>NZ_JBYCLE010000029.1:0-4885 GCF_057473765.1 Mycobacterium sp. TH-M106
GTGCCGCACAAGGCGGGTACGGCGCGATGGCGCTGGCCACCTTCCACCCCGACCGGTTCGGGTACGGCGGTTCGATGTCGGGTTTCCTGTACCCGTCGGCGACCACCGTCAACGGCACGATCACCGCGGGCATGCAACAGTGGGGCGGGGTGGACACCTACGGCATGTGGGGCGCGCCGCAGCTGGGCCGGTGGAAGTTCCACGACCCCTTCGTGCATGCGTCCCTGCTGGCGCAGAACAACACCCGGGTCTGGGTCTTCGCCCCAAGCGGCGGCGCCAGTGACCCGGCCGCGATGATCGGTTATCCGGACGTAACAGCCGGCGACGGCCATTTCTTCTATTCGCAGTACCGCTACGTGCGCGCCCACAACGGACACTTCGAGTTCCCAGACGGCGTCGACAACGGCTGGGGTTCCTGGCGTTCGCAACTGGGTGTCATGGCTCCCGACATCGTCGGGGCCATCAAGTAACTCATCCGGTAGCATCGGAAGCCGGCCGGTCCGAGTCGGTACCCTCCAGGGTCAACAGGGGGCTGCGGGCGGCACGGGAGCCTGCCCACCACCGACCGACTGACGCCGCCGGCAGGAGAAGATGGCCAAGACTTCGCGAAGCGCCCGAGGATCCCAGCGATCCCGGGAACCCCAGAGGTCCAAGCGCCGTCGCGTCCTCGGCTGGACCGCGGCAGCGGCGATGGCACTGGTGGTGGCGCTGGCGGTGGTGGCGGTGGTGATCTGGATCCGCCGCCCGGTGTCAGCACCGAGCGCAACGCCGCCGGTGGCGGTGCCGCCGAGCGGCGCGGCGCCGCACCCCACAAAGCCCCGCCCGGCGTTTCAGGATGCCAGCTGCCCGGACGTGCAGTTGGTCTCGGTGCCCGGCACCTGGGAGTCGTCGCCGACGCAGAACCCGTTGGACCCCACCGAGTTCCCCAAGGCGCTGTTGCTGAACGTCACCCGGCCGATCGCCGAGCAGTTCGACCCCGGTCGGGTCCAGACCTACACGGTTGCCTACACCGCGCAGTTCCATAACCCGATCGGCGCCGACGACCAGATGAGCTACAACGACAGCCGGGCCGAGGGCTTTCACGCGACGGTCAAGGCGATCACCGACATGAACGACCAGTGCCCGCTGACCAGCTACCTGCTCATCGGCTTCTCGCAAGGTGCGGTCATCGCCGGCGACGTCGTCGGCGACATCGGCAACGGCCGCGGACCGGTCGACGAAGACCTGGTGCTGGGCGCCACGCTGATCGCCGACGGCCGAAGGTCGGAGGGCAGCGGCGTCGACATCCCGCCCACCCCGCCGGGTCAGGGCGCGGAGGTCACCCTGCACGAGGTGCCGATGCTGTCGGCGCTGGGGATCACCATGACCGGCGCCCGGCCGGGCGGCTTCGGCGTGCTCAACGACCGCACCAACGAGATCTGTGCCCCTGCCGACCTGATCTGCGCGGCGCCGCGGGACGCGTTCAGCGTCACCAGGCTGGCGGCCACCCTCGACACCCTGGCCGGCGGCGCTGGCCAGCCGGTGCACGCGATGTATGCCACCACCGAGTTCTGGGACCATGACGGGGAGTCGGCGACGAAATGGACGTTGAACTGGGCGCGTGGTTTCATCGACAGCGCACCCCGTCCGAAGCACGGTTGAGGGCGGCCGCCGACGCAACATCGCAAGGTACGTCACAAGGTCGTAACGCATGCCGCGGATGATTTGGCGTGCGCCGCATCGACCTCTAACATTAAGAAGAATTTAAGAGCTTATGGCCGCAGCCCCGGCCGGAGCGCGAGCCGACGCAGGTGTGCGACAGGAGATTTGGCATGGTCGTGAGGACCCAGGTGGCGTATCTCAATCCGTTCGTCAAGGATGGGAAGATCCGGCTTCCGGAGACCGGCAGCCTGGTGAAGATCGTCGAGCGGTGGGCGAACCTGCGCGCCGAGAAGGTGGCGTACACGTTCCTGGACTACTCGACCGAGCGGGACGGTGTCGCGCGGCACATCTCCTGGGCCGAGTTCGGTGCCCGCAACCGTGCGGTGGGTGCCCGGCTGCAACAGGTCACCCAGCCCGGTGACCGGGTCGCCATCCTGTGCGGGCAGAACCTGGACTACCTGGTTTCGTTCTTCGGCATCTTGTACTCCGGCCGGATCGCGGTGCCGCTGTTCGACCCCGGTGAGCCCGGTCACGTCGGCCGGTTGCACGCCGTCCTCGACGACTGCACCCCGTCGGCGATCCTGACCACCAGCGACGCCGCCGAGGGCGTGCGCAAATTCTTCCGTACCCGCCCGGCCAAGGATCGGCCCCGGGTGATCGCCGTCGACGCGGTGCCCGCCGAGGTCGGCGCCACCTGGGAGCTGGTCACGGTCTCCCCCGACACCGTCGCATACCTGCAGTACACCTCCGGTTCCACCCGCACCCCGACCGGAGTGCAGATCACCCACACCAACCTGCCCACCAACGTGGTCCAGGTGATCCACGCGATGCAGGGCCGAGAAGGCGACCGCGGCGTCACCTGGCTGCCGTTCTTCCACGACATGGGCTTGATCACCATCATGCTGAGCCCGCTGCTGGGCCAGCAGTTCACCTTCATGACCCCGGCGGCCTTCGTGCGCCGGCCGCATCGCTGGATACGCGCGATGGCCCGCCGGGACGACGACACCGGCGCGGTCTACTCGGTGGCCCCGAACTTTGCCTTCGAGCATGCCGCGCTGCGCGGCCTGCCCCGTGAGGGCGATCCGCCGCTGGATCTCTCCAACGTCGTGGCGATCATCAACGGCAGTGAGCCGGTCTCGCCGGCGTCGCTGCGCAGGTTCACCGAGGCTTTCGCGCCGTACGGCCTGAGCAAGGAGGCGATCAAGCCGTCCTACGGGCTGGCCGAGGCGACGCTGTTCGTCTCCACCACCCCGCTGGACGAACCCGCCAAGGTGATCTACGTCGACCGCGAGGCGCTGAACAACCAGATGCGGTTCGCCGAGGTCGCCCCGGATGCGCCGGGCGCCGTCACCCAGGTGTCGGCCGGCCGGGTCGGCGTTGGCGAGTGCGCGGTGATCGTCGACCCCGCCAGCGGTGCCGAGCTGCCTGACGGGCAGATCGGCGAGATCTGGCTGCACGGCGACAACATGGGCGCCGGCTACTGGAACCGCCCCGACGAAACCAAGGAGACCTTCCAGAATGTCCTCACGTCGCGGACGGAGCCGTCACACGCCGAGGGCGCGACGGACGACGCGCTGTGGGTGCGCACCGGGGACTACGGCACCTATTACGACGACGACCTCTATATCACCGGCCGGATCAAAGACCTGGTCATCGTCGACGGCCGCAATCACTACCCGCAGGACCTGGAGTACTCGGCGCAGGAGGCCAGCCGGGCGTTGCGGGCCGGCTACGTCGCCGCGTTCTCGGTGCCCGCCAACCAGTTGCCACCGGAGGTGTTCGACAACCCGCACGCCGGCCTGAGATACGACCCGGAGGACATCTCCGAGCAGTTGGTGATCGTTGGCGAGCGCGCTCCCGGGGCGCACAAGCTGGACCATACGCTCATCGCCGACGACATCCGGGCGGCGATCGCGGTCCGGCACGGGGTGACCGTGCGCGACGTGCTGCTGGTGCCGGCCGGGACGATCCCCCGCACATCCAGCGGCAAGGTCGGCCACCGGGCCTGCCGCACCGCCTATCTCGACGGGAGCCTGCGCGGCGGTGCTGTCGTACAGGCCCTCCCGACGGATGGGGGTGACAATGACCGATGACGATGCGGTCCGTGCCACGGCTCGAACCGATCTGACCGTCGCAGAGATGCGGGCCTGGCTGCGCAACTGGGTGGCCACGGCAACCGGCCAGGCGCCGGATGCGGTCAACGAGAGCGTCCCGATGGTCGAGCTGGGCCTGTCGTCGCGCGACGCGGTGGCGATGGCCTCCGACATCGAAGACCTCACCGGCGTCACGCTGTCGATGACGGTTGCGTTTCGCCACCCCACCATCGAGGCGCTGGCCACGGTGATCGTCGAGGGCGAGCCGGTGGTCTGCGACGACGCCGAGGACGAGGACTGGTCGCGGGACCCCGACATCGCTGACATCGCGGTGGTGGGGCTGGCCACCCGGTTCCCCGGTGACATGAACACCCCGGACGAAACATGGCAGGCGCTGCTGGAGGGCCGCGACGCGATCACCGACCTGCCGGAGGGCCGCTGGTCGGAGTTCCTGGACGAGCCGCGGATCGCCGAGCGGGTGAACGCCGCGCGCACCCGCGGTGGCTACCTCTCCGACATCAAGGGCTTCGACTCCGAATTCTTCGCGCTGTCGAAGCTGGAGGCTGACAACGTCGACCCGCAGCAGCGGATGGCCCTCGAGCTGACTTGGGAGGCGCTGGAGAACGCCCGCATCCCGGCGTCGAGCCTGCGCGGTGAGTCCGTCGGCGTGTACATCGGCGCCACTAACTTCGACTACAGCTATCTGGGTTTGTCCGACCCGAATGTGGCTCACCCGTACGCAATCACCGGCAACACCCATTCGATCATCCCCAACCGGGTGTCGTACTTCTACGACTTCCGCGGCCCGTCGGTGGCGGTGGACACCGCGTGCTCGTCCGCGCTGGTCGCTGCGCACTCCGGGGTGCAGGCGCTGCGCAACGGCGAGTGCGACGTGGCGCTGGTCGGCGGGGTGAACGCACTGATCACCCCGCTGGTGACGGTCGGGTTCGACGAGGTAGGCGGTGTGCTGGCCGCCGACGGGCGGATCAAGTCGTTCTCGTCTGACGCCGACGGGTACTCCCGTGCCGAGGGCGGCGGCATGCTGGTGCTCAAACGCGTCGACGACGCCCGCCGCGACGGCGATGCGATCCTGGCCGTGATCGCCGGCAGCGCGGTCAACCACGACGGCCGCTCGAACGGCCTGCTGGCGC
>NZ_JBYCLE010000030.1:0-1309 GCF_057473765.1 Mycobacterium sp. TH-M106
CGGCATCAGGCCGCCGATCACGTCGGTTTCCCCTTTTCGTCACAGCAAGCCTGGCCGGGCCCACAATGAACGCCGTACGGGGCCGAAGGCCCGCACGGAGCAACCCATGTAATCGGGGGCGGTCGGCCACGCAACAGCATGTATCGGCGAAATCTGCGAACATCCACGAAACTGCGAACATCTACGCTGGGCCGCTTACGCGGTCTTGGCGGCGGTGCCGGTGAACAGATCAGCTGGTCGGGCCCAACCGAGGGTTTTACGTGGCCGGTCGTTGATCTCGTCGGCGACCCGCTGCAGTTCCTCGGGCGAGATATGTTGCAGATCAGTGCCTTTGGGGAAGTAGTCGCGCAGCAGGCCGTTCATGTTCTCATTGGAGCCGCGTTGCCACGGCGAGTGCGCGTCGCAGAAGAACACGCGGGTGCCGGTGGCCGCGGCGATCTGCTGGTGGTAGGAAAGCTCCTTGCCCTGATCCCAGGTCAGCGTCCGCCGAAGATCCGGCGCCAGGGCGCCCAGCGCGGCGACGACGCCGTCACGCATCGCCTCGGCGCTCGGCCGACCGGTGCACACGTGAACCAGGATCACAAAGCGGGTGACACGTTCGACGAGAGTGCCTATGGCGGAACGGTTTCCGGCACCAATGATGCTGTCGCCCTCCCAGTGCCCGACCTGCACCCGGTCGCCAACCTCGGCAAGCCGATCAGCGATCATCGTCATATCGGCGATCCGACCACGGCGTTCCAACCCCTGCACCTGCCGACGCCGCCGGCGCCGCCGCTTGGCTGGCCGGGTCACATCGATCCGCGGGTCATAGATCGCCTGATAGATGGATTCGGTACACAGGTGCCGCTCGGGTTGGTCGGGAAACCGGATCACCAACTCGTGAGCGATCTGTTCGGGACTCCACTTCTTGGCGAGCAGCTCAGAAACGACAGCACGGAGTTGTTCGTCACGCACTACGCGGCGGGTGCGTGACGGCCGGGATCGCCGCCCGACGGCGAGCCGGTCAGCGGTGGCGGGCAGGTAGCGGCCGTGATCGTCAGCGTTACGTTCGAGCTCGCGCGAGATCGTCGAGGTCGACCTGCCGAGTTGTTCGGCGATGCCGCGCATACTGACACCCGCACGGCGAAGGTCAGCGATCGTCGTCCGCTCGGCCAGCGACAGATACCGAGGATTCCGCGGCGTGGGTTCTGCAGCACTCACGGGTGGATAGTGCACCGCCTCCCCGGCCTTGTTGCAGACCGTGCGCCCATAACGCCAGCGTGTCCCCGTCCTGCGGTCGATCCCTACGACCCGGCACGCCTCGGAGTTG
>NZ_JBYCLE010000031.1:0-6221 GCF_057473765.1 Mycobacterium sp. TH-M106
CCGCATTCAAACTGGCGATCACCGGCACCCCGATGGAGAACAATTTGATGGAGCTGTGGTCGCTGCTGTCGATCACGGTGCCGGGGCTGTTCCCATCTCCGAAGGTGTTCGGCGACTACTTCCGCAAGCCCATAGAGTCGGGCGCTAACCGCGATCGGTTGCCGGTGTTGCGCCGCCGGATCAAACCGGTGATGATGCGGCGGACGAAAACCCAGGTGCTCGCCGAACTCCCGGCGAAACAAGAACAGATCCTCACCGTAGCCCTGGGGGCCAAACACCGCAGGATCTACGACACTCGGCTGGCCCGCGAACGCCAGAAAGTGCTCGGGCTGCTCGGCGACTGGGAGAAGAACCGATTCCGGATCTTCCGGTCACTGACTCTGCTGCGTCAACTGAGCCTGCATCCCGGCCTGATCGACGCCTCCGAGATGAATGCCGGCTCGGTGAAGATCGACTTTCTCGTCGAGCAGCTGCCCCAGTTGGCCGCCGAGGGCCACAGCGCTCTGGTGTTCAGCCAGTTCACCGGGTTCTTGTCCATCTTGCGGTCGCACTTGGACTCAGCCGGGATCACCTACAGCTATCTGGACGGGTCGGTCAACGCCCGCCGACGGCGGGAGGCGCTGGCGCAGTTCGCCGACGGGGTCAGCAAGGTGTTTTTGATCAGCCTCAAGGCCGGCGGATTCGGCCTCAACCTGACCGAGGCCGACTACTGCTTCTTGTGCGATCCATGGTGGAGTCCGGCCGCTGAAGCTCAGGCCGTGGACCGGACCCACCGCATCGGCCAGACTCGCCCGGTCACCGTCTACCGGCTGGTCTCCGGGGGCACCATCGAAGAGAAGGTGGTCGCCCTGCAGCAGCGCAAACGTGAACTGTTCACCGCCGTGATGGACGACGGTGAGCTGTTCAGCTCGGCGATCAGCGCGTCGGACGTGGCCGAGCTGCTCAAGTAGCAGGTTGCGCTGGCCGTGGGCATCCACGGCTCGGCGAAGGCCCTCGCAACCCTCGATCCGGGCTTACCACCCGTGCGGTTACCGTTGACCCCATGCTGTCGTTCGCTGAGCTGGAGCGGCTGGTTGCCTGCGACGAGATCGATACCGTCGTACTGGCGTTCCCGGACATGCAGGGCCGGCTGGTGGGCAAACGGGTGGCGGCTCCCCACTTCATTGCCGAGGTCGCCGACAACGGCGCGGAGTGCTGCGGCTACCTGCTGGCCGTCGACGTCGAAATGAACACCGTGCCCGGTTACCCGATCGCTGACTGGAGCACCGGCTACGGCGACATGGTGATGAAACCCGACCCCGCGACGTTGCGGCGCATCCCGTGGCTGCCCGGCACGGCGCAGGTGCTCGCCGACCTGTACTGGCCCGACGGCAGCCCGGTCGCGCTCGCGCCGCGCGCGATCCTGGCCACCCAGATCGGCCGGCTGGCCGACCGCGGCCTGGTGCCCTACACCGCCACCGAGCTGGAATTCCTGGTTTTCGACGACACCTACCGGCAGGCTTGGGCCAGCGGTTACCGCGGGCTCACCCCGGCGACCGACTACAACGCCGACTACGGGCTGGCGCCCGGTGCCCGCCTGGAGCCGCTGCTGCGGGACATCCGACTGCACATGACCGCCGCGGGGATGGTGTGCGAGGCCGTCAAAGGCGAATGCCACAGCGGCCAGCAGGAGATCACGTTCCGCTACGGACAGGCCATGCCCACCTGCGACAACCATGTCGTCTACAAGAACGGTGCGAAGGAGATCGCCGAGCAGCACGGCAAGAGCCTGACGTTCATGGCGAAATACGACCAGCGCGAGGGAAACAGCTGCCACGTCCACATTTCGTTGCGCGGACTCGACGGCGCCGCGGTGTTCCCCGACGCCGGCGCACCGCACGGCATGTCACCGCTGTTCGGCAGCTTCATCGCCGGGCAGCTGGCCACGCTTGCCGAGCTGACCCTGTGTTACGCACCGAACATCAACTCCTACAAAAGGTTTGTCAGTACGAGCTTCGCGCCGACCGCGATCGCATGGGGGCTGGACAACCGCACCTGTGCGCTGCGCGTGCTCGGTCACGGCGACGGGCTGCGGATGGAGTGCCGGATACCCGGCGGCGATGTGAACCCGTATCTGGCGGTCGCGGCGCTGATCGCCGGTGGCCTGTACGGGATCGACAACGAGCTTGCGCTGCCGGAACCGGTGGCCGGTGACGCCTACCAAGCGGCATCGCAGGGCGAGCTGCAGCAATTGCCGACTACGCTGGGTGAGGCCGCGGCATTATTCGGTGAATCCGCGGTGGCGCGCAAGGCGTTCGGCGATGACGTCGTTGATCACTACCTCAACAACGCCCGGGTGGAGTTGCGCGCGTTCAACACGGCGGTCACCGACTGGGAGCGGGTGCGCGGATTTGAACGACTCTGACCCCGTGCGGCCGACGGTGGGGTTGACCACCTATCTCGACCGGGCCCAGACCGGAGTCTGGGACGTGCCCGCCAGTTTTCTGCCGGCCGGCTACTTCCAGGGCATCACCGCCGCCGGCGGCGTTGCGGTGCTGCTGCCGCCGCAGCCGGTGAACCGAGAGATCGCTGCCCGGGTGCTCGACGGGCTGGACGGCCTGGTGGTCACCGGCGGCAAGGACGTCGACCCCAGCTCCTACGGTCAGCTGCGGCATCGGGCCACCGACGAGCCCAGCCGAGACCGCGACGCCTGGGAGTTCGCCCTGCTGACGGAGGCACTCGAGCGGGGGCTGCCGGTGCTGGGGATCTGTCGTGGCGCGCAAATGCTCAACGTCGCACTCGGCGGAACGCTGCACCAGCACCTGCCGGATGTCCTCGGGCACAGCGGGCACCGGGCGGGCAACGCGGTGTTCACCACGGTGGGTGTGCGCACCGTGCCGGAGACCCGGCTGGCGGCGCTGCTCGGCGAATCGGCCGAGGTGCCGTGCTACCACCACCAGGGGATCGCCGAGGTCGGTGATCACCTGGTGGTCAGCGCGCGAGATGACGACGGCGTGATCGAGGCGATCGAGCTGCCCGGGGAGAGCTTTGTGCTTGCGGTGCAGTGGCATCCGGAGGAATCTCTCGACGACCTGCGGCTGTTCGCGGCGATCGTGGATGCGGCACGCTCCTATGCCGCCGGGCGGGTGGCCTCGTGAGTAGCAGCCAGCTGATCAATCCGGCCACCGGGCAGGCGCTGGGGTCCGTCGAGCAGTCGGATGTGGCTGCCGTCGACGACGCGGTGCGCCGCGCGCAGGCGGCGCAGCGGCGCTGGGCGCGGTTGGAGCCGGCGCAACGGGCGGCCGCGCTGCGGGCTTACGCCGCCGTCGTCGACGCCCACGTCGACGAACTGGCCGCGCTGGAGGTCGCCAACGCCGGGCACCCGGTCTCGGCGGCCGAGTGGGAGGCCGGACATGTCCGCGACGTGCTGCAGTTCTATGCCGCCAGCCCGGAACGCCTGTCCGGCAGGCAGATTCCGGTTGCCGGCGGGCTCGACGTCACCTTCCACGAGCCGGTCGGCGTCGTAGCCGTTATCACCCCGTGGAACTTCCCGATGCCGATCGCGTCGTGGGGCATCGCGCCTGCGCTGGCCACCGGCAACGCTGTGCTGGTCAAACCCGCCGAGTGGACACCGCTGACCACGATCCGACTCGGTGAGCTGGCGGTGGAAGCCGGGCTGGACCCCGGCCTGCTGCAGGTGCTGCCCGGCCGGGGCTCGGTGGTGGGGGAGCGCCTGGTCAGCCACCCGGACATCCGCAAGATCGTCTTCACCGGTTCGACGCAGACCGGCACCCGGGTGATGGCCGCCGCGGCAGCACAGGTGAAGCGGGTCACCCTGGAGCTGGGCGGCAAAAGCGCCAACATCGTGTTCGACGATTGCGACCTCGAACGCGCCGCCGCGACTGCGCCCTACGGGGTGTTTGACAACGCCGGTCAGGACTGTTGCGCCCGCAGCCGGATCCTGGTGCAGCGCAGTGTTTACCAGCGGTTCATGGAGTTGCTTGAGCCGGCGGTCAAAGGTGTCGTCGTCGGCGACCCGACGTCCCGTGACACCGAGATGGGTCCGCTGGTGTCGCGTGGCCACTGGGAGAAGGTCGCCTCCTACGTGCCCGACGATGCCCCAGTCGCATTCCGCGGGCACGCCCCGACCGGCCCGGGTTTCTGGTTTGCGCCGACCGTGCTGACCCCGGCACGCACCGACCGCTGCGTGATCGAGGAGATCTTCGGCCCGGTGGTCACCGTGCTGGCGTTCGACGACGAATCCGACGCGATCACCCTGGCCAACGACACCGCCTACGGGCTTTCCGGGTCGGTCTGGACCGACGACCTGTCCCGCGCGCTGCGGGTGGCTCGCGCGGTGGAAGCCGGGAATCTGTCGGTGAATTCGCATTCTTCGGTGCGGTTCAACACACCGTTCGGTGGCTTCAAGCAGTCGGGGCTGGGTCGCGAACTGGGTGCCGATGCGCCGCTGGCGTTCACCGAGACCAAGAATGTCTTCATCGCGGTCAAGGAAGCCCAGTGAGCCCAGTGAGCCCAGTGAGCCCGGCGACCGATCTGACCCAGCGGCTGGCCGGGCGGACAGCCGTGGTCACCGGCGCCGGCGGCGGGATCGGTTTGGCGGCGGCCCGGCGCTTGCGCGCCGAGGGCGCCACGATCGTGGTGGGCGATGTCGACCCGGTCGCGGGTGCGGCGACCGCCGACGAGCTGGGCGGGTTGTTTGTGGCGGTGGATGTGTGCGACCAGGCCGCTGTCGATGCGCTGTTCGACACCGCGGCCGACACTTTCGGCTCGGTGGACATCGCGTTCAACAACGCCGGCATCTCCCCGCCCGATGATGACGTGATCGAGCGCACCGAGTTGCCGGCGTGGCAGCGGGTTCAAGACGTCAACCTGAAATCGGTGTACCTGTGCTGCCGCGCGGCGCTGCGGCACATGGTGCCCGCCGGGCGTGGATCGATCATCAACACTGCCTCGTTCGTCGCGGTGATGGGCTCGGCGACGTCGCAGATCTCCTACACCGCATCCAAGGGCGGGGTGCTGGCCATGTCGCGGGAACTGGGGGTGCAGTACGCGCGGCAGGGCATCCGGGTCAACGCGCTGTGCCCGGGGCCGGTGAACACGCCGCTGCTGCAGGAACTTTTCGCCGCTGACCCGGAACGAGCGGCCCGTCGCCTGGTGCACGTGCCGATGGGCCGGTTCGCCGAACCGGAGGAGATCGCCGCCGCAGTAGCGTTTTTGGCCAGTGACGACGCGTCGTTCATCACCGCGTCGACGTTCCTCGTCGACGGCGGGATCAGCTCGGCCTACGTGACGCCGCTGTAAAACCGGACCTGCGATGGCCACGCCAGACTGGGCCCGCCAAACTCGCGCACCAGCACCCCGCCACGAGGCCGCCCGCGTCGATGACTGGCCGCGCTCGACACCCCCGAACACCGCGCCGCCCAAGAAACCCTGCCCGGTTCGGCAGTCGGTAGGGCGGTTTATTAATTCGTCAGCTGGCTGACCCGTTGCGGGGAGACGTGCAGTAGTTCTGCGGTGTCGCGCACCGGTACCCCGGCCGCTGTCAGTGATCGTGCGTAATCGGCCGCCTGGTCTTGGGCTGCCTGAAGGGCATCGGTGGCGGCGGTACGGGCCGCGGTGATGCGGTCGGCGGCGGCGGCGACGTCACCAACGCCGGGAACGTCGATGCCTGTGATGCGAATGTCGATATCGCTGAGCGGAGTGGCGGTGCTGATGGCGATCAGGCTTTTGGCCATGTCAGCGATCTCGCTGATCCGGCGAGCCTGGGTGAGCTGGTCGATCTCGGGTACCCGTATCATCCACCAGCGTCCGTCACGGTTGACTTCGACGTTGTAGCTAGGCATTGCTGCTGGCCTCCTTGCTGTCCGCGATGGCCTTGTTGACCTTGCGAACCACGCCGGGGCTGATCGTTCGGTGACTGTCCGGGACCGGCACCCACACCCCCGATGGATGGGTCCACTTGGAGTGGCGACCATCGGTGCTGCTGCGGATGAACCCTGCCCCCTTCAGCCGCTTAATGACCGTCCGAGTAGGTTCCGCTTTCACCACGACACTAGTCTATGAAGGTAGACATATTATAGTCTAGTCCGATAGATATATATCTTACTTTCGATCGTTCATGAGACAGCTGTCAACGGCAAGTGAAAACTGACCCCCTGGCGGCATCTGAAAATTGACCCCCTAGGCCCGGATGGTTGGTGGTTATTCTTCGGTGGTTCCGG
>NZ_JBYCLE010000032.1:0-6968 GCF_057473765.1 Mycobacterium sp. TH-M106
GGGCGCCTCGACGGCCATTCCGGCGATGACGACCGGATCGGCTGCTGGGGTTGCAGATTCGACGTCACTCACGCCAACAACTCTGACACCGCGTCGAGGTGGCCGTTGAGGTAGAAGTGCCCGCCGTCGAACAGCGTGACGTCGAGGGTGTCGGTGTGCTTGCCCCACCCGTACAGATCACCCAGGCTGACGTACGGGTCGCGGTCGCCGCCCATCGCGTGCACCGGCGCGGCCACGCGGGCGTCGTCGGCGCAGTCGTAGTCGTCGAAGGCCCGGTAGTCGGCCTTGATCACCGGCAGCGCCAGCCGCATCAGCTCACGGTTGGTGAACACCTCGGTGTCGGTGCCCTCCAGCCTCGCCAGGTGGTCGAGGATCTGCTCGTCGTCTTTCGGGTGCGGCGGTTTGGCGGCGACGCGGCAGGGCGCTACCGCCGCGGAGACGTTGAGTCGGCGCACCGGCAGGCCGTTGGCTTCGGCGAGCCGCACGAACTCGAACGCGACCAGGGCGCCCATGCTGTGCCCGAAGGCGACGATCGGGGCGCCGCGGTTGCGCTCGGACGCGGTGAATTCGTCGAAGGCGCCCGCCGCCATCGCCGGCAGCGTCAGCAGCGGCGCCTCGCCCAACCGGTCCTGGCGGCCCGGATACTGAAAGACCACCACGTCGAACGTGCTGCTGAGCGCCTTGGCGAAGTCGCGGTAGGCCGACGCCCCCGACCCGGCGTGCGGAAAGACCAGCAGCAGAGGGTGACCGGGCGCAGCCGAACCGTGGAACTGCCTCATCCAGCCCAAGCTGCGCGGCACGCGGCACCACCTCTCGATCGCCCGGCTGCACCGGGCCCGCCCGACCCAGTAACTTAGTGAAGCCTAACGTAACTTGTGGTCAGCGTTGCTCCCGGTCGCGGATCATCAGAGCGGCCCGCTTGTTCGGCAGGTCGACCACGGCGGCCCGGTGGAACCCGGCATGCTCGAGAATCCGGACCGCCCGCTGGTTGGCGATGTCGGGCTCGGTGACCACCCGGGTGGCCTTCGGGTCGGCATCCAGCAACCAGCAGGCGATCGCGTGCATCAGGCTTGCGGCCAACCCGTGACCCCGGTAGCGGGCCGGCCCGAGCAGCCCGTGGACGCCGGTGTCGTGGTCACGGGCGGCGTAGTGCTGAGCGAGCGGGTCGAGGTCGGCTCGGTAGAGCTCCCAGTAGCTCATCGGGGTGCCGTCCAGATCGCCCAGGTACGCGGTGCAGTGGGCGCTGCGGTTCAGCCGCACCAGATAGCACGCGATCTGCTCCCGGGGCCACGGCATCTTCCAGAACCGGGCCACCTCGGGGTCGTTCATCCAGGAGTGCACCAGGTCGAGGTCGCGGGCCACGTCGAGCCGGCGCAGCGCGAACTCCCCGCGAAAATCCGCATGGTCCAGGGTGATCCGGCGCTGCCACAGGTCCAGTCTGCTCACCGTTGCACCTTCCGGCCGGGCGGCCGACCCACCCAACCCTCCGGCCTGTTAGCATAGCCTATGCTAACGAGATGATGAACCCGGCAGGCGATCACCACACCGTGCAGGAACGCCGGCGGGAAGTGCAGGCACGCCGGCGGGAACTGGTGCGCCGCCGCATCGCAGAAAGCGGCCTGGCGGCGGGCGCCGGGGACGCCGCGGCTGCGGCGTTGCGGGCGGGGGAGCACTACCGGCTGGTGGCCGGCCAGCGCCGGATGTGGTTCCTGCAGACCATGGCGCCCGACGACAGCACGCTCAACATCTGCGTCGGCTATCGGCTCACTGGCGACCTCGACGAAGCACGGCTGCGCGGAGCGGTCAACGACGTGGTGGCGCACCACACCGTGCTGCGGACCACCTACCACGCGGACGCCGACGGTGAGCCCTACCAGGTGTTCCGCGAGCACGCCGAGGTGTCCTGGGGCGAGCACGACATCTGTGGCCTGCCGGAGGCCGAGCGGGCGCACCGGGTCGACGCGGTGGCGCGCAGCGAGTTCGGCAGACCCTTCGACCTCGCCGGGGAGCTGCCGCTGCGGGTGGCCATGATCCGCACCGGCCCGCACGACGTCGTGCTGCTGCTCGTCGTGCACCACATCTGCTGGGACGACGACTGCTGGGCCGTCTTCTTCGCCGAGCTCGAGGCTGCCTACCGCGGCCAGTCGCCCAGCGGTCCAGCGCCGCAGTATGTGAGCCTCTCCGGCGCGGACAAGGTGAGCGCCGCTGAAGCCGAGGTCGAATACTGGCGAGACACCCTGCGACCATTACCCGAACCGCTGGAGCTGCCATGGGCGACGGGCTCCCCGCCGACCGACCCGTCCCAGCGGGCCGAACGTCGGCGCCGGGCGGTGCCCGCCGAACTGCGCCGCCGGGTCGACGACTTCGCCCGGGCGCGGTCCGCCACCGCGTTCATGGTGCTGCTGGCGGCGTTCGCCGCCCTGGTCCGCCGCTACACCGGGGCAGCGGATTTCCTGGTGGCCGTGCCGGTGACACCGCGCAGTGCGGCGGCCCGCAACGCCATCGGCTACTTCGGCAACACCCTGCTGCTGCGCATCACCGTCGGGCCGTACGACACGTTCACCTGCCTGACAGACCGGATCCGGGACACCTGCCTGGGCGGCTTCGCCCACCAGTCCGTCGGCATCGACCGCGTGGTCAGCGAGGTCAACCCGGTGCGCGAAGGCGGGCGCGACGGCCTGGACCGTCTGGTCCGACTGGGTTTCAGCATGCGCAAGAGCGTCAGCGCACTGACGCTGGACGGCGTCGCCGTGCGGCAGCTCGACCTCGGCGCGGTCAGCACGCGGGTTCCGCTCGCGCTGGCGATCGTCGTCGATGCCGACAGTATGCTCGCCGAGTTCGAGTACCGGACCGACGCGCTGACTCACGCGCTCGTCGACCGGCTGGCGGGGCACTACCTGCAGCTGCTCGACAGCGCGCTCGGCGATCCCGAACGCCGCCTGCCCGGGCTGGACATGCTCGGCGCCGACCAGCGGGCGGCGATCCTGGCGCAGTCGCACGGTGAGCTCGTCGCCACCGCGGCGACCACGATGGTCGCGATGCTCGAAGCGACCGCCGCGGCGCCGGACGCGGTCGCGGTGGCCTCCGACGATGCGGAGCTGAGCTACGCCGAGCTGCACCGCCGCGCCAATCGGCTGGCGCGCTGGCTGATCGGCTCGGGGATCGGCACCGAGGACGTCGTCGGTCTGGTGATGAGCGCCTCGGTCGAGTTCGTCGTCGCGGTGCTCGCGGTGTGGAAGGCCGGCGCCGCCTACTTGCCGATCGACCCCGTCTACCCGGCCGACCGGATCGACTACCTTGTCTCGGACAGCGAACCACGAATCGTGCTGGACCGCAAGGCATTCGACGCCGCGGAGCGGGCCGCCGTGCAGCTTCCGGATGTCACCGTCACCGACGCAGACCGCATTCGCCCACTGCTCCCGCAGCACTTGGCCTACGTCATCTACACCTCCGGCTCCACCGGGCGGCCCAAGGGCGTGGCCGTCGCGCACGCCGCGATCGCCGAGCACCTGGCCGGTTTCGACGCCGAGTGGCTCATGAGCGCCGACGACCGGCTGTTGCAGGCCTCGTCGGTGAGCTTCGACGCGTCGCTGCCGGAGATGTTCCTGACGCTGTCGGTCGGTGCGCAGCTGGTGGTGCCCAAGCCGGATGCCTTCACCGACATCGAATACCTGACCAACCTGATCGAGCGCCGCGGCATCACCGTGCTGCCCATGGTGCCGTCGCTGCTGGACACCCTGCTGCAGCTGCCGCCGGACCCGCGCTGGCGACGGTTACGGCGCCTGCCGGTGGGCGGCGAGGCGCTGCCGGGGCGGGTGGCCGACGCCGCCGGCGGCCACTTCGACGCCGACGTGCGCAACCACTACGGGCCAACCGAGGCGGTGGTCTGCGCGACACACCACGTGGTGGACCGGCGCTACGGGACCGCCGTGGTGCCGATCGGGGTGCCCAACCGCAACGTCTACACCCACGTGCTGGACGGCGAGCTGCAGCCGGTGCCCGCCGGGGTGGTGGGCGAACTCTACCTGGGCGGTAGGCAGCTGGCCCGCGGCTACCGGGGCCGCCCCGGGTTGACCGCCGAACGGTTCGTCGCCGACCCGTTCAACCCGGGAATGCGGCTGTACCGGTCCGGAGATCTGGTGCGCCGCAACACCAGCGGGGAGCTAGAGTTCGTCGGCCGGGCCGACGACCAGGTCAAGGTCCGCGGCTTCCGCGTGGAGCTCGGCGAAGTCGAGGCGGTGCTGGCATCGCATCCGGCGGTACGGCAGTGCGCCGTGACCGCCGACAACGGCGAACTGCAGCCGGTGCTGACCGCATATCTGGTTCCGGCGGCCGAGTTGGACGTCTGCGACGTGCGTACCTACGCGGCGCGGCGGCTGCCTGACTACTTGCTGCCCAGCGCGTTCGCGGTCATCCCGGCGATACCGCTGACCGTGAGCGGCAAGCTGGACCGCTCCGCGCTGCCGACGGCGGCCGCGGTCGCCGAACACGCCTACCGGGCGCCGGCGACGCCGACCGAGCGGCGGATCTGCTCGATCTACGCGCGGCTTTTCGACCGCGAGCGGGTCGGTGCCGACGACTCGTTTTTTGCCCTGGGCGGCCATTCGCTGCTGGCCGCCCGGCTGGTCGCTCAGCTGCGCGCTGGGTTCGGTGTCGAACTGCCCGTGCGGGCGGTCTTCGACACTCCGACCCCCAGCGGGCTGGCTGCGCGGCTGGTGGAGAAGTTCCGCGCGGAGTTCGGCCTGGATCTGGACGCCTTGGAGTTCGACGACGGGTTGGACGCCGCCTCGGACGCCGTGCCCGCGGCCGGCGACGCGGCGGGGCGTCCCGGCATCACCGCCGCCGTGCCCGCGGCCGGCGACGCGGCGGGGCGTCCCGGCATCACCGCCGCCGTTCGCCCGCAACACATCCCGCTGTCTTATTCGCAACTGGCAGGGTGGTTCCAACACCGGATCGAGGGTGCCCGCGACGCCTTCAACCTGCCGTTCGCGTTGCGCTTCAGTGGCCGGCTGGACGCCGCAGCGCTCGCCGACGCGCTCAACGACGTAGTGGCGCGCCACGACGCGCTGCGGACCAATTTCGGCGAACACCAGGGTGTTCCGTATCAGTTCGTGCATCCGCAACTGCACCTGGAGTTGCCGGTCGAGCACGTCGGCGCGGACCGGGTCGACGCGGTGATCGCCGAGCTGCGCCGGCACGTACTGACCCCGGAGTCCGGACCGCTGATCCGGGCGAGGCTGCTGGTGATCGACGCGGACACCCATGTGCTGTTCGCGATCGTGCACCACCTGGTCTGCGACCATGTTTCGCTGGGCATCATCTTCGACGACCTGATCAGCGCCTACCGGTCTCGGCTGCTCGGGCAGCCGCCGCGGTGGCCCGCGCCGCCGGTCCAGTTCGCGGATTACGCGCAGTGGCAGCGCAATGCCTTCGACACCTCGGCCGGCTGGGGAAGCGACGAGGTGGCGTACTGGCGCGACGCGTTGGCCGGCCTTCCCGACGAAATCCACGTCGTCGCCGATCACCAGCGCCGGCCGCTGCTCGGCAAGCGTGGCCGGGTGGTGAACTTCACGCTGCCGGCAACCCGGCGCACGGCGCTGGTGCGGCTGGGTGAACACAGCGACGCCACCGAATTCATGGTGTACCAGGCCGCCGTTGCGGTGTTGTTGCACTGCCTCGGTGGCGGACTCGACATCGCGGTGGGCACCCCGGTCGCATCTCGGGTAGAACCGGCGACGGCGAACGTCGTCGGCCTGCTCGCCAATGTGGTGGTGCTGCGCAACGACCTGACCGGCGACCCGACCCCGCGCGCGATGGTCGCCCGCAGCCGCGACACGGTGCTCGACGCGTTCGCCCACCAGGAAGCCCCCATCGAGCGGGTGGTGGAGGCGGTGCGGCCGGTGCGCTCTCAATTCCGAAACCCGCTCTACCAGAACATGATCCATTTCCGCGGCGCCGACTGGGCAGTGGCGCCGCGCGACCTGACCGAAACCGGAGCGACCACCGTCGTAGCGCTGCCGGTCGATTTCGACGTCGCGCTGCTCGACCTGGACCTGGGCCTGACGGTGACGGCGGACGGGGCGCTCGAGGTGCGGGTGGTCGCCAACGCCGACTTATACGAAACGCCGACGGTCCAACGGATTGCCGAGGCGTTCGACGCCGTGCTGGCCGCGTTCGCAGAGACACCGGACCGGCCGGTGTCGACGCTGCAGCTGCTGCCGGCCGACGTGTTGACGACGCTGCTGGCCCCGCCCGCCGCTGCCGCGGATCGGTCGCCGGCACCGGGAGGTTCGGCGCAGACCGAACGGGTGCTGATCACCTTGCTGGAGCAGTTGCTCGACATCAGCGGCGTCGAGCGCGACGACAACTTCTTCGCCCTCGGCGGGGACAGCATCATCTGCATCAAGTGGTCGGCCCAGGCCAATGAGCGGGGACTGGCCCTGACACCGGCGATGGTGTTCGAGCACCTGACGATCGGCGAGTTGGCCGCCGCCACCGCCGCCACCGCTGGCGACCCGGCAACCCCGGTCCGGGAGTACCCGCCGATGAGTACATCGGGCCTCGACGCCGACGAGTTGGCCCGGCTCGCAGCGGCCTGGGACGAGCAGGCGTGACCGCGACCGCTTCCCAGATCGACGACGTTCTGGCGCTCAGTCCGCTGCAGGAGGGGCTGTTTGCCCTGCACAAGCTGGCCGCCGGCGGTACCGACCCGTACAGCATGCAGTTCGTGGTCGACGTGGACGGCCCGGTCGACGTCGGGTTGCTGCGCCGCAGCGCCGAGGCCATGCTGGTGCGGCACCCGAACTTGCGGGCCGCGTTCTGGGACCGCGATCTGCCCAGGCCGGTGCAGATCGTGCCGTCCGAGGCGACCCTGCCGTGGTCGGAACGGATCGCGGCGCCCACCGAATTCGACGCTATCTGCCGATCGGAGCGGCGCCGGCCGTTCGACCTGAGCCGCGGCCCGGCGC
>NZ_JBYCLE010000033.1:0-5069 GCF_057473765.1 Mycobacterium sp. TH-M106
CGCGCCGCGACCGCGGCCGCCGAAATGAAGCAGGCCTGAAAAGCCAGGGTCCGCACCATCAGGTCGCGACCCATCACCAGCTGCGCGCGCAGCACCGAGCAGTCGGGGCGCACCGTCACCCGTTCGACCACCAGCGCGCGGCCGAACAGCAGCGCGGCCAGCCACTGCCCTGCCACATTGGCGACCGCTGACCCGGCCAGCCCCAGGTGCGGCAACCCCAGCCAGCCGTACACCAGCAGCGGACACAACAGGGCCGACGAACCGAACCCGGCGACCACGTAATGCAGTGGCCGGACGGTGTCCTGCACCCCACGCAGCCAGCCGTTGCCGGCCAGTGACAGCAGGATCGCCGGGGCCCCCAGGATCGCGATCCGCAGCCACCGCAGCGCCGCGTCGGCGATCTCTGCGCCTGGTTGGCCGCCGGCGATGGCCGACACCACCGGCGCCGCAGCGGCGTGCACCACCACGATGATCAGCGCGCCCAGACCTAACGCCAGCCAGGTCGCCTGCACGCCTTCGGCCACCGCCGACACCCGGTCGCCGGTGCCGAAGTAGCGGGCCGAACGTGCGGTCGTGCCGTAGGACAGAAACGTCAGGTCGGAACCGACCAGACCCAGGATCAGCCCGCCGATGGCCAGTCCGGCCAGGGCGAGCGCGCCCAACCTGCCGACCACCGCGGTGTCGAACAACAGATACAGCGGTTCGGCGGCGAGCACCCCGAGCGCCGGTAGGGCCAGGGCGGCGATGTGCCGACTACCGGCGGACCTGTCCGTCATGCGCACCATCCTTCGCGGGCGTGCGCAATCCCGGTCTGCCATCGGCGTGTCGCACCGGGAACACGCACGCTCGCGCCGAAGAACCGCCTCAACCGAGCGCGGCGACCAACGCCGCCACCACGTCCGCGGCGGGGCCCGTGGTCGAGTAGCCGGCGGCGAGCTGGTGTCCTCCGCCTCCGAATGACGACGCCGCCACCGTCAGGTCCACCGCGGACTTGGCTCGCATCGACACCGACCAGCACTCCGGCTCGACCTCTTTGAGCACCGCCGCCACTTCGGCCTGCTCGGTGGTGCGCACGATGTCGATGATGCTCTCCACGTCTTCCAAGCGCGCCGCTTGCCACTCTCCATTGTCGACCACCGCGTAGACCAGGCCGCGCCCTCCGACCGCGTCGGGCAGCAGCTGCGCCGAAGACAGCACCCGCGACAGCATCGGCATCCAGGAGAAGGGGTGGGTGTCCAGCAACGTCCGGCTGATGCCGGCGTTGTTCACGCCGATCTCCACCAACCGGGCCGCCAACCGGTGTCCACGCGCGCTGGCCCACCGGAACGACCCGGTGTCGGTAGCCAACCCGGCGTAGAGGCATTGCGCCACCGCGAGGTCGAGAGGCTTGCCCCATGCGTCGATCAGCTCGGCCACCAACATCGTGGTCGAGTCCGCGGACGGGTCAACGAAATTCACCGTTCCAAACAACTGGTTCGAGGCGTGGTGGTCGATCACCAGCAGCTCGCGCGCCGAGTCGGCAAGATGACGCAGACCGCCGAGTCGGTTGATGCTGGGAATGTCGACGGTCACCACCAGGTCGGCGTCGCGACGGATCACGTCGGGGCTAACCAGCAGCCTGCCCCCGGGCAGCGACCGCAGCGGCCGCGGCAACGTCGCCGGATCGGAGAAGCCGACCTGGACAGCTTTGCCGCAGCCGTCGAGCACCAGCGCCAGCGCCAGCCCCGCCCCGATGGTGTCGGCGTCGGGGTGGACATGGCAGACCACCGCGACGGTGCCGGCCGCAGACACCAACTCCGCGGCACCGGCGGCGTCGACGCGTGCCCCCACCGCCGGCGACTCGGCTGCCACCACGACCTTCTCAGTTCTCCGCGCCCGCTTGGCCGACTCTCCCGCCGACCGTTTCGCGGCCCGCAGCGTCGTCAGCGAGACTCACCCGGTACGGGTTGGCCTCCCCCACCGGTTGGGCACCCTCGCGCATCCGGGCCAGATCGGCGTCGGCGGCCTGTGCGGCGGCCAGCAGCTCATCCATCCGCTGTGCGGTGTCGGGCACCGTGTCTCGGACGAAGGTCAGCGTCGGGGTGAACCGCACGCCGGTCCCGGCTCCGACCTTGGAACGCAGCACACCCTTGGCTCCTTCCAGCGCCGCGGCGGCACCGGCGTAGTCAGGGTCGTCAGCCAAGGTGCGGCCCAGCACGGTGTAGTACACGGTGGCGTCGTGCAAGTCGGCGGTGACCCTGGCGTCGGTGATGGTCACCCCGGCCAGCCGCGGATCCTTGATCTCGTACTCGATCACCGAGGCGACGATGGTGGCGATCCGTTTGGCCAGCCGCCGTGCGCGAGACGGGTCAGCCATCGCTAGGCCCGTTCCTTCTCCACCAGCTCGTAGGTCTCGATCACGTCGCCTTCCTTGATGTCGGAGTAGTTCAGCGTCAGGCCACACTCGTAGCCGTCGCGGACCTCGCTGACGTCGTCTTTTTCCCGGCGCAGCGAGGAAACCACGAGGTTGTCGGAGATCACGACACTGTCGCGCAGCAGCCGCGCCTTGGCGTTGCGGCGCATCACGCCGGAGGTGACCAGGCAGCCGGCGATGTTGCCGACCTTCGAGGAGCGGAACAGCGCCCGGATCTCCGCTCGGCCCAGCTCGACCTCTTCGTAGATGGGCTTGAGCAGGCCGCGCAGCGCCTTCTCGATCTCGTCGATGGCCTGGTAGATCACCGAGTAGTAGCGGATCTCGACGCCGTCGCGGTTGGCCAGCTCGGTGGCCTTGCCCTCGGCACGCACGTTGAACCCGATGATGATCGCGTCAGACGCTGACGCCAGGTTGACGTTGGTCTCGGTGATGCCGCCGACACCACGATCGATCACCCGCAGTGCAACGTCGTCATCGACCTGGATGCCCATCAGCGCCTCTTCCAGCGCCTCGACGGTACCGGCGTTGTCGCCCTTGAGAATCAGGTTCAGCTGGCTGGTTTCCTTCAGTGCCGAATCCAGGTCCTCCAGGCTGATCCGCTTGCGCGAGCGCGCCGCCATGGCGTTGCGTTTGCGGGCGCTGCGCTTGTCGGCAATCTGGCGGGCGATCCGGTCCTCGTCGACAACCAGCAGGTTGTCGCCGGCACCGGGCACCGACGTGAAGCCGATGACCTGCACCGGACGCGACGGCAGCGCAGAATCGACGTCCTCGCCGTATTCATCCAGCATGCGACGGACCCGGCCGTAGGCGTCGCCCGCGACGATCGAGTCTCCGACATGCAGGGTGCCGCGCTGCACCAACACGGTGGCCACCGGCCCGCGACCGCGGTCCAGATGCGCCTCGATCGCCACCCCCTGAGCCTCCATGTCCGGGTTGGCCCGCAGGTCCAAGGCGGCGTCGGCGGTCAGCAGCACTGCCTCCTCCAGTGCTTCAATGTTGGTGCCCTGCTTGGCCGAAATATCGACGAACATGGTTTCACCGCCGAATTCCTCTGGCACCAAACCATATTCGGTGAGCTGACCACGGATCTTTGCCGGATCTGCACCTTCCTTGTCGATCTTGTTGACCGCCACGACGATCGGCACATCGGCTGCCTGGGCGTGGTTGATGGCCTCCACCGTCTGCGGCATCACACCGTCGTCGGCGGCGACCACCAGGATTGCGATGTCGGTGGCCTTGGCGCCGCGGGCACGCATCGCGGTGAACGCCTCGTGACCGGGGGTGTCGATGAAGGTGATCAGCCGGTTGGCGCCGTCCAAGTCGAGCGACACCTGGTAGGCGCCGATGTGCTGGGTGATGCCGCCGGCTTCGGCCTCGCGGACCTTCGCGTTGCGGATGGTGTCCAACAGCCGGGTCTTGCCGTGGTCGACGTGGCCCATCACGGTCACCACCGGCGGACGGACCTGCAGGTCCTCCTCGCTGCCCTCGTCCTCGCCGTACGTCAGGTCGAAAGACTCCAGCAGCTCGCGGTCCTCGTCCTCGGGGGATACGACCTGAACGTTGTAGTTCATCTCGCTGCCCAGCAACTCGAGAGTCTCGTCGCCGACCGACTGGGTGGCGGTGACCATCTCACCGAGGTTGAACAGCGCCTGCACCAGTGCGGCGGGGTTCGCATCGATCTTCTCGGCGAAGTCGGACAGCGACGCGCCACGCGCCAGCCGGATGGTCTCGCCGTTGCCGTGCGGCAACCGCACGCCGCCGACCACCGGTGCCTGCATCGAGTCGTATTCCTGGCGCTTCTGCCGCTTGGACTTGCGGCCACGTTTCGGCGCGCCGCCCGGGCGGCCGAACGCCCCCGCGGCGCCGCCGCGCTGGCCCGGACGGCCGCCGGGCCGGCCACGGTAGCCGGTGCCCGCCGGTGCAGCGGCACCACCGCCTCCGCGGTAGGGGCCGCCGGGAACCCCGGGGCCGCCGGCGCGGCCCCCAGGAGCACCTGGGCGGCCCCCGCCGCCCGGGCGGGGAACCCCGGGGCGCGGTGGCCGTCCTTGCGCGCCCAGCCCCCCCGGGCCGCCGGGACGGGGCGGCATGCCGTCGGGCGAGACGCCGGGCCGCGGCATGCCGGGCCGGGCGGTCCCCGACCGGGGAGATTGCGGACGCGGAATGACCCGGTCCACCGGCTGTGCCGAAGAGAAGGGGTTGTTGCCGACGCGCGGGGTCCGGATGCCCGGCTTCGGTGTCGGCGGCGCCTGCGGAGGCTGAAGAGGCGCAGCCTCCGCGGCGGCCGGGGGAACAGTCGGCCCAGCTGGCTCGGCCCGGACCGGCCTGGTGGTGGCCGATGTGGCTGGGGTAGCCGATGCAGCCGCCGATGTGGCTGATGTGGCTGATGTGGCTGGTGTGGCAGCTGTGGCCCCCGCCTTGGCGGGAGCACCGTTGCCGGCCGTCTTCGCTGCGGCCTTCGCCGTGCTCTTGGTGCTCTGTGCGGCCGGCTTGCCGCCACCGAACGATTCGCGCACCCGACGCGCGACGGGAGCCTCCACTGTGGAGGATGCCGACTTGACAAATTCGCCCTGCTCGCTCAGCCGGGCGAGGACTTCTTTACTGGTGACACCGAGTTCCTTGGCCAACTCGTGTACGCGGGCCTTTGCCACTACATCTC
>NZ_JBYCLE010000034.1:0-1412 GCF_057473765.1 Mycobacterium sp. TH-M106
ACCGCCTACGACGGCAGCACGGCCGGGCCGGATGACGCCAAGCTGGGTCTGGATCTGCTGACCCCGCGCGGCACCACCTACCTGGCCACCGCACCTAGCGACCTGGGGCTGGCCCGGGCCTACGTCGCGGGCGACCTGGAAGCGCACGGCGTCCACCCGGGCGATCCGTATGAACTGCTCAACGCGCTCGCCGACAAGCTGGACTTCAAACGCCCCCCGCCGCGGCTGCTGGCCACCATCATCCGCTCGATCGGGGTAGAGCATCTGGTGCCGATCCCGCCGCCGCCACAGGAATCGCTGCCCCGCTGGCGTCGCATCGCGGAAGGTTTCCGGCACAGCAAATCTCGTGACGCCGAGGCCATCCACCACCATTACGACGTGTCGAACACCTTCTACGGGTGGGTGCTCGGTGAGTCAATGACCTACACCTGCGCGGTCTACCCGAACGCCGACGCCAGTCTGGAGGAAGCTCAGGAGAACAAGCACCGGCTGATCTTCGACAAGCTGCGACTGCGACCCGGGGACCGACTGCTCGACGTCGGCTGCGGCTGGGGCGGCATGGTCCGCTACGCCGCCCGTCGCGGTGTGCGCGCCGTCGGGGCCACCCTCTCGGCCGAGCAGGCCAAGTGGGCGCAGCTGGCGATCGAGGCGGAGGGGCTCACTGAGTTGGCCGAGGTGCGCCACTGCGACTACCGCGACGTCCGCGAGGCCGGCTTCGACGCCGTCTCCTCGATCGGGTTGACCGAGCACATCGGCGTGGCGAACTATCCGGCCTACTTCGGCTTCCTCAAATCCAGGCTGCGCACCGGCGGTCTGCTGCTCAACCACTGCATCACCCGCCGTGACAACTCGTCGACGTTCGCCGCTGGTGGATTCATCGACCGCTACGTGTTCCCGGACGGGGAATTGACCGGGTCCGGGCGCATCATCACTGAGGTCCAAAACGTCGGGCTGGAGGTGCTGCACGAGGAGAACCTGCGCCACCATTACGCGTTGACGCTGCGCGACTGGTGTGGCAACCTCGTCGAGCACTGGGACGAGGCCGTCGCCGAGGTGGGCCTGGCCACCGCCAAGGTATGGGGCCTGTACATGGCGGGTTCGCGGGTGGGGTTCGAACAGAACGCGATTCAGCTGCACCACGTACTGGCGGCCAAGCTCGACGACCGCGGCGGCGATTGCGGGCTGCCGCTGCGGCCGTGGTGGCGGCCCTGACCGTGCCCAGCCCTATCCCAGCCCTAACCCAGCCCTAACCCAGCCCTAACCCAGCCCTAACCCGGTGGGGCGTCACCCGTCTGCGGTGCGCTGGGTGCCAACTGCTGCGGACAGTACGACCGCTCCGCCATCGCGAGGAACTTGGCTGCGTGGTCTTCGGTCAAGCCGGGATTGCGGTTCACGATGATCTTGAGGACCTC
>NZ_JBYCLE010000035.1:0-18867 GCF_057473765.1 Mycobacterium sp. TH-M106
ACGCCGCCCTGGCGGCGCGGCGGTTCTCCACGGTGGCGCTGTGGTGCTTTGTGGCGATGGCACTCTCCGGTGTCATCAACGCGCTGGTGCGGCTGGCACCGGTCGACCTGCTGACCACCGCATACGGCCGGCTGGTGGGTGCCAAGATCGTCGCGCTGTGTCTGCTGGGCGTCGCCGGCTGGCAGCAGCGGCGCAGTGGAGTCGCTGCGCTGCAAGCACATCCGAACGCACGCTCGGCGCTGATCCGGCTGGGGTCGGTCGAGGCGGTGATCTTCGGTGTCACCTTCGGCATCGCGGTCGCACTGGGCCGCACCGCGCCGCCGCCGCCACCGATCCTGCGCCCGTCGATCGCCCAGGTGAAGATCGGCTATGACCTCGCCGGCCCACCCACCGTGGCGCGGGTGCTGTTCGACTGGCGCTTCGACCTGATCTTCGGCACTGTCGCACTGCTGTCCGCGGCGCTGTATCTGTTCGGGGTGCTGCGGCTGCGCCGCCGCGGCGACAGCTGGCCGGCCGGCCGGACGGTGACCTGGCTGCTCGGTTGCCTGGCGCTGCTGTTCGCCACGTCGTCGGGGCTGGGCCGGTACATGCCGGCGACGTTCAGCGTGCACATGATCGTCCACATGCTGCTGGCGATGCTGGTCCCGATCCTGCTGGTGCTGGGCGCCCCGGTCACCCTGGCGCTGCGGGCGTTGCCCGCGGCGGGCCGCTACCAGCCGCCAGGCCTGCGGGAATGGCTGCTGGCCGCGCTGCACAGCAGGGTGTCGCGCTTCTTCACCCACCCGGTCGTCGCGGCGTTCATCTTCGTCGTCGGGTTCTACGGCCTGTACTTCAGCAGCATTTTCGACGCCATCGTCGGCAGCCACGCCGGCCATGTCGCGATGAACGCGCACTTCCTGCTCAGCGGCTACCTGTTCTACTGGGTGGTGATCGGGGTCGACCCGACGCCACGGCCGCTGCCACCGCTGGCCAAGGTGGCCGTGGTCTTCGTCGCGTTGCCGTTGCACACCTTCTTCGGGGTGCTGCTGATGGGCATGCACAACGTGCTGGGTGAGGCCTTTTACCGCTCGCTGCAACTCAGCTGGCACCCCGACCTGTTTGCAGACCAGCGGCTGGCCGGTGGAATCACTTGGGCCGCAGGCGAGGTTCCGCTGCTGATCGTGATGATCGCATTACTGGTGCAGTGGACACGAAGCGACCAGCGCGTCGCCAAACGCTTCGATCGCGGGGAAGACCGTGACCATGACGCCGAGTTGGCCGCCTACAACAACATGCTCGCCGAGCTGGGCCGTCGCGACGCCGCCGGGCAACGCTAATCACCCGGTCTCTGCCGGAGTCCCGCCTCGACGATGGCCCGCGCCTCCCGCTCGGTCGCTACCGACGGTCCGGAGCCGGGCAGACGCTTGCCGGCAACCTCGGGGGTGAACCACACTGTGACCACGCCGACCAGGCCGGCGACCATCAGGATGTAGGCCGGTGCCATCACGTTCTCGGTACTGGCTACCAGCGCCTCGGCGATCAGCGGGGTGGTGCCACCGAAAGCCGACACCGAGACGTTGAACGCGATCGCCACGGCGCTCGAGCGCACGTTGGTGGGAAACAACGCCGGAAGTGTTGACGGTTCGGTGCTTTCAAAGCACAGCAGCATCAACCCGATCAGAAATACGCCGAGGAACATCACGGGGTAGCTCCCGCCGCTGCGGATCAGCAGGAACGCCGGAATCGAGGCTGCGATCAGCATCCCGCAACCGGTCCACAACAGCGGTTTGCGGCCGATGTGGTCGGACAGCTTCGCCACGAACACCACCGCGCAGAGCAGGATGGCCAGCACTCCCGCGATCAGCATCAGTCCGTGGACGCTGCCGATTCGCCCGACTGTTTTGAAATACGTCGGCAGGTACCCGGTGAGCATGTAGTTGGTGACATTGGCCGCCAGCACCAGCCCCATGCAGATCAGCAGCGGCCTCCACTGCTCCACGATCGTCTGCTTGAACTGTTGCCGGCCTCCTGCTCGGGGTCCCTGCGCGCGCGCACTCATCTGCTCAAAGGCGGGTGACTCCTCGATCCGCAACCGCATGAACAGCGCGACGAGCGCGAATGGGACTCCTAGCAGGAACGGGATCCGCCAACCCCAACTGAGCATGTCGACGATCGGCAACTGTGTCCGCAGCGCGGTCACCACCGTCGCACCCACCACATACCCGCTCAGCGTGCCCAGCGGCAAAAACCCGGCGAGGGCGCCACGGCTGCGGTCCGGGGCATGTTCGCTGACGTAGGTCATCGCGCCGACGTACTCGCCACCGGTGGAGAAGCCCTGAAGGACGCGGGTAACGATGAGCGCCGCCGGTGCCCAGATGCCGATGGTCGCGTAGCCGGGCAGCAATCCGGTGATGGTCGTGCCGACTGCCATCAACGCGATCGTCATGAGTAATACCCGCCTGCGTCCGATACGGTCGCCGAGCGGACCAAACACAAGCCCGCCGAACGGCCGTACCGCGAACGCGGCAGCCAGCGTTCCGAAAGTGGCGATCAGACCGGCCGCGCTGGAACTGTCGGAGGGATAGAAAACCTGCGCGATCGTGGTGGCGAGGAATCCGTAGACGCCGAAGTCGTACCACTCCATGAAATTGCCGATCGCGGTGCCCGCGATCGACCGCCGCATCGCCGTGGGATCACAGACCCGGATGTCGTCGCGTGTCCATCTGCTTAGGCCAGCGGGTTCAGCGTTGGCCCGTCGGCTCGAGGTGACCACCGCAAGACCGTATATCAGTGCTCACGCAGTCGGCGGGTTGTGAACAGCTGGCGACACGCTCAGCCGGATGCGGCACCGCCTACGATGTCTGGCATGCGCGGGCCGTTAACCGTCCTGGTCGTGTGGAGCGTCGTCGTGGCCGTTGCCGCCGGCTGTCATTCCTTTTCACCGTCCTCGCGGACTTCACCGTCCTCGCCGTCCTCGCCAGCCTCGCCGTCCTCGTCAGCCGCGCCGTTTGCGCCGTCCGGGTCGCCGTCGTCGCTGCCGTCGTCGTCGAAGCAGGCCGCTGCTCCGCTGCCGGACGCTGCGGGATTGCTCAAGCAGTCCAGCACCACCACCAAGAACCTCAAGAGTGTGCACCTGGCGTTGGCGGTGACCGGCAAGGTCGAGGAGATGCCTGTCAAGACACTAGACGGGGATCTGACCAACCGGCCCGGCGCCGCGGCCAAGGGCAATGCCACGGTCAAGATCATGGGTTCTGACGTCGGCATCAGATTCGTCGTGTTCGGCGGCCACTTGTACGTGGCGCTGCCGGGGGAAGGGTGGAGCGATTTCGGGCCCACCGCCAACGTCTACGACGTGGCCGCGGTCGTGAACCCGGATACCGGGCTGGCCAACATGCTGGCCGACTTCATCGATCCCAAGGTCGAGGCCCGCGAAACGATCAGCGGCCAGCAGACCGTTCGGGTGGTCGGCAAGGTGACTGCCGACGCGGTGGACAAGTTGGTGCCGCAGCTGGCGGTCACCAAGCGGATGGCATGCACGGTCTGGGTCCAGGAGAGCGGTGACCACCAGCTGGTCCGAGCCACGCTGGAGCCGAGCAAGGACGACTCCATCCAGATGACCCTCTCCGATTGGAACGCACCGGTCACCATCGAGAAACCGACGGGAGTGTGACGCGCGCCCGCCGCGGCGGCGGCACCAGCTGAGACCCGCCCGGGCACGGCGCTGTCGGCGTTATTGACAGCGTTTATTTCTTCCACAGCGGCGGTGTTCGCCGCCAGCGGGTCGCCCGTCCTGTCGGCATGGCCGGGCTGAATGGCAGCGGCACCGGCGGAGCGCCACCGAAGCTTCCGCCGCCATCAAGAAAGGAAATTGCCATGTTCGAAACGCCGCTGACCGTGGTCGGCAACATCGTCAACGACCCGGTACGCCGCAGGGTCGGCGATCAGGAGGTGATCAAGCTGCGGGTCGCGAGCAATTCGCGCCGGCGTGGTGCCGACGGCACCTGGGAGACCGGTAACTCGCTGTTCATCAACGTCAACTGCTGGGGCCGCCTGGTCACCGGGGTGGGCGCATCACTGTGCAAGGGCTCGCCGGTGGTCGCGGTGGGTCACGTCTACACCAGCGAGTACGACGACCGTGACGGCATTCGGCGCTCGGCCCTGGAAATGCGCGCCACTGCGATCGGGCCGGATCTGTCCCGCTGCGCCGCGCGGATCGAGAAGATCATCACCGCAGGGCCGGACGCTATAGGTTCGTCGGCTTCGTCGGCCTCGTCGGCCCCGTCCGCACCGGCCGGGGAACCGGTGGCCGGCGGACCGACAGTGGCTGGCTGCGACGACGGCGACGACGCTGACCGTCCGGAGGGCGCCGACGACGAGCTGCAAGCCGAGGACGGCCTGGGGTTGTCGGCATAGCCGGCTTCTCGCTGTCAGCAAAGGGCGCTGTCCCAAAGTTGCTTAGGATGGTCGGCGGACAACACCTGCTGAACCAGGAGGCAACACCGCGGCATGGCTGAGTTCATCTACACGATGAGGAAGGTCCGCAAGGCGCACGGCGACAAGGTCATCCTCGACGACGTCACATTGAGTTTCCTGCCGGGAGCGAAAATCGGTGTGGTCGGCCCCAACGGGGCCGGCAAGTCGAGCGTCTTGCGGATCATGGCGGGCCTGGACACCCCCAACAACGGGGACGCGTTCCTGGCCACCGGCGCCACCGTCGGCATCCTGCTGCAGGAGCCGCCACTGAACGAGGCGAAAACCGTGCGCGGCAACGTCGAGGAGGGCCTAGGAGAGATTAAGGCCAAGCTGGACCGGTTCAACGAGGTCGCCGAATTGATGGCCACCGATTACTCCGACGAGTTGATGGAGGAGATGGGCCGGCTGCAAGAGGATCTGGACCACGCTGGAGCATGGGACATCGACTCCCAGCTGGAGCAGGCCATGGACGCACTGCGCTGCCCGCCACCCGATGACCCGGTCACCCAGCTGTCCGGCGGTGAGCGGCGCCGCGTCGCACTGTGCAAGCTGCTGCTGTCCAAACCCGACCTGCTGCTGCTCGACGAGCCAACCAACCACCTCGACGCCGAAAGTGTGCAGTGGCTAGAAGGGCACCTGGCGGCTTACCCGGGGGCGATCCTGGCGGTCACCCACGACCGTTATTTCCTCGACAACGTCGCGCAGTGGATCCTGGAGCTCGACCGCGGCCGCGCCTACCCGTATGAAGGCAATTACTCCACCTACCTGGAGAAGAAGGCCGAACGGCTGGCCGTGCAGGGCCGCAAAGACGCCAAACTGCAGAAGCGACTGCTCGACGAGCTGGCCTGGGTGCGTTCGGGCACCAAGGCACGTCAGGCCAAGGGCAAGGCCCGACTGGCACGCTACGAGGAGATGGCGACCGAAGCCGAGAAGACCCGCAAGCTGGACTTCGAGGAGATCCAGATCCCCCCCGGCCCGCGGCTGGGCAACCTGGTGGTCGAGGTCGAGCACTTGGACAAGGGATTCGGTGGCCGCACACTGATCAAGGATCTGTCCTTCACCTTGCCGCGCAACGGCATCGTCGGTGTGATCGGTCCCAACGGTGTCGGCAAGACCACCCTGTTCAAGACCATCGTCGGGTTGGAGCAGCCCGACAGTGGCACCGTCCGTGTCGGCGACACCGTCAAGATCAGCTACGTCGACCAGGAACGCGCCGGCATCGACCCCGCAAAGACGGTGTGGGAGGTGGTCTCCGACGGGCTGGACCACATCCAGGTCGGGCACAACGAGATCCCGTCGCGGGCATACGTGTCGGCGTTCGGGTTCAAAGGTCCCGACCAGCAGAAGCCGGCCGGTGTGCTGTCCGGCGGCGAGCGCAACCGCTTGAACCTGGCGCTCACCCTCAAACAGGGCGGCAACCTGATCCTGTTGGACGAGCCGGCCAACGACATGGACGTCGAAACGCTGGCATCGCTGGAGAATGCACTGATGAACTTCCCCGGCTGTGCGGTGGTGACCGCACACGACCGCTGGTTCCTGGACCGCACCTGCACTCACATCCTGGCCTGGGAGGGCGACGCCGACAACGAGGCCAGATGGTTCTGGTTCGAGGGCAACTTCGGCGCCTACGAGGAGAACAAAGTGGAGCGGCTCGGTGCCGAAGCCGCCCGCCCGCACCGAGTGACCCATCGCAGACTCACCCGTGACTAATGTTGGGCCGGGAGTTGCCAGTAGTTGCCGGGAGTTGCCGGTAGTTGCCAGTAGTTGCCAGTAGCGGCCGCTAGCAGCCACTACGGTCGGCGCTGAGTCAGGAGGGTCCAGGTGACAATCGGTCCAGGTTCCAGCGACGTGCACAGCTTCACCGCCTGGACGATGTTCGCTGGGTCCGCTGGGTCGGCTGAGTCCGCTGAGCCCGCTCCGATCCCCGACTGGGTTGCCGCCGCCTACATCGGCGCCTACCGCGGTCCGCACAGCGACCCCCTGGGCACCGGTGGTCGGCCTACCGACGCCGGCCCCGTTAGCCAGACCGCGGCTGCGTTGGTGACACCGAGCCTGCTGGGCGCCCACTGGCGACTGGCCCGGCACCGGCGGGCCGGTGAGAGTCGGGTGGCCGTCTATGAGGCGGACGATCCAGCCGGATTCGGCCCGGCGCTGCAGGTGGTC
Source organism: Mycobacterium sp. TH-M106 (assembly GCF_057473765.1). Lineage (NCBI taxonomy): Bacteria > Bacillati > Actinomycetota > Actinomycetes > Mycobacteriales > Mycobacteriaceae > Mycobacterium > Mycobacterium sp. TH-M106. The sequence continues at coordinate 6,616 of NZ_JBYCLE010000035.1, forward strand.
ACCGAGCGTCCTGAGAACCGAGGCCCGCTGATGGATTCCATCGCCGTGCTGCTGCAGCGGCTGGGGGTGGCCTATCTGGGCATCATGACCCCGGTGTTCACGGTGCGTCGCAGCGAAACCGGAGAGTTGCGCAGCGTCGAACCAGAAGCGGCTGACCGCACGGCCGACGCTGTGGACACTGTCGATGCCATCCGGGACCACGCCATTACCGAAACCTGGATTCACGTCCAGCTCTCGCCGTCGGTCAACCGCGACGCCCTTGCCGAAGCCGGGCGCCTGCTGCCCGACGTCATGGCCGACGTTCGCCAGGTCGCAACCGACTCGATGGCCATGACCACAGCCTTGGTCGCGCTGGCTGCCGACGTCGAAGCCGACCGCGGCGGGCATTTCAGCGCGCCGGACCGAGAAGATGTCGCTGCGCTGTTGCGTTGGCTGGCCGACGGCCATTTCGTCCTGCTGGGCTATCAGCGTGGCCCGGTGCACGACGGACAGGTGCTGGTGGATGAATCAACCCGATTGGGTGTGTTGCGGGTGCGCAAGTCATACCGCCCTCGACTCACCGGCGACAAACTGCTGACGCTGACTCAAGCCACCGTACCCAGCTACATGCGTTTGAGCGCACAGACCTATGTCGTGGTCATCCGGGAGGACACCGGAGCTAGTGTTGTCGCGCACCGTTTCGTGGGGCTGTTCACCGCGTCCGCGATGAACGCCAATGTCTTTGACATCCCAGTTATTTCGAGCACAGTGCGCCGGGCGCTGGCGCTGGCCGAACGCAAGCCCGGCCACCCCGGTCAGCTGTTGCTCGACATCATCCAGACCGTTCCCCGTTCGGAGCTTTTTGCGATAGACGCCGAGCAGCTGCTGACCATGGCGATGGCCGTGTCGGACGTGGGATCCCGGCGTGGGGCGCTGTTGTTCTTGCGCGGCGACCGCACCGGCCGCTACGTGTCGTGCCTCGTCTACCTGCCACGCGACCGTTACACCACCCCCGTCCGGCTGCAGATGGAGGAAATCCTGGTCTCCGAGTTCGGCGGGGTGAACCTGGACTACACCGCACGCGTCAGCGAAGCACCGTGGGCGCTGGTGCATTTCATGGTCCGACTCTCCGACGACGAGGGCGTTCGGCCTGCCGACACCTCCGAGGCCAACCGATCGCGGATCCAGGCGCGGCTGACCGAGGCCACCCGAACCTGGGCCGACCGGCTCCTCGGTGCGGCCGCAGACAGCGCGATCAGTCCCGCCGTGGCCGAGCACTACGCGGCAGCCTTCTCCGAGACCTATCAGCAGGCCGCCACCCCGGCTGAGGCGATCCGCGACATCGCCGTCATCGAAGAGCTGACCGACGATTCGGTCAAGCTGGTCTTCACCGAAGACAGTGGGGACGATGGCGAGGCGGTCGCCCTGCTGGCCTGGTTCCTGGGCGGCCACGATGCCTCGCTGAGCGACCTGTTGCCGATGCTGCAGTGCATGGGGGTGGTGGTGCTAGAGGAGCGACCGTTCACCGTCACCCGAGCCGACGGTCTCAACGTCTGGATCTACAAGTTCAAACTCTCCCTGCACCCGAGCATCACGCTGTCTCCGGCGGGCGCGGAGCGACAGCAGGCCGAACAGCGGTTCGCCGACGCCGTCACCGCAATCTGGCAGGGCCGAGCCGAGATCGACCGGTTCAACGAGCTGGTGCTGCGCGCCGGGCTGACCTGGCAGCAGGTGGTGGTGTTGCGCGGTTATGCCAAGTATCTGCGGCAGGCGCGGTTCCCCTACAGCCAGGCCCACATCGCCTCGGTGCTCAACGAGCATTCAAGCACCGCAAGGTCACTGGTGGCTTTGTTCGAAGCACTCTTCGATCCGTCCCAGGCGGCGAGGGGCAGTGACGCACAAGCGGCGGCCGCTGCGGTCACCGCCGACATCGACGCGGTCGTGAGCTTGGACACCGATCGTGTGCTGCGCGCATTCGCCTCGCTGATTCAGGCCACGTTGCGTACCAATTACTTTGTCACCCGGCAAGGTTCGGCCCGTAGCCAGAATGTGCTGGCGTTGAAGCTCGACGCGCAGTTGGTCGACGAGCTCCCGCTGCCGCGGCCTAAGTTCGAGATCTTCGTGTATTCGCCGCGCGTCGAGGGGCTGCACCTGCGTTTCGGGTACGTTTCCCGCGGCGGCCTGCGCTGGTCCGACCGGCGCGAAGACTACCGTACCGAGATCCTGGGCCTGGTCAAGGCGCAGGAGGTGAAAAACGCCGTCATCGTGCCGGTCGGCGCTAAGGGCGGGTTCGTGGTCAAACAGCCGCCACTGCCCACTGGCGACCGGGCTGTCGACCGCGAGGCCACCCGAAACGAGGGCATCGCCTGCTACAAACTGCTGATCTGCGGCCTGCTCGACGTCACCGACAACGTCGAGCACGTGACCGGCCGGGTCAACCCGCCGCCCGAGGTGATCCGGCGCGACGGTGACGACGCCTACCTTGTGGTGGCGGCCGACAAGGGCACCGCCACGTTCTCCGACATCGCCAACGAGGTGGCTAAATCCTACGGGTTCTGGCTGGGTGACGCCTTCGCGTCCGGTGGATCGGTCGGCTACGACCACAAGGAAATGGGTATCACCGCCAAGGGAACCTGGGAGTCGGTCAAGCGGCATTTCCGGGAGATGGGTGTGGACACCCAGACGCAAGACTTCACCGTGGTCGGCATCGGCGACATGAGCGGCGACGTTTTCGGCAACGGCATGCTGCGCAGCAAGCACATCCGGTTGCTGGCTGCTTTCGACCATCGACACGTCTTCCTGGACCCGGATCCGGATCCCGCTGCCAGCTTCGTGGAACGCCAGCGGATGTTCGCCCTGCCCCGATCCAGCTGGGACGACTACGACAAGTCGTTGATCAGCGAGGGTGGCGGGGTGTACAGCAGGGAGCAGAAGGCTGTGCCGATCAGCCGCCAGGTGCGGACTGCGCTGGGCATCGACGGTGACATCACGGAGATGGCCCCTCCCAACCTGATTCGGGCGATCCTGCGAGCCCCGGTCGACCTGCTGTTCACCGGCGGGGTCGGCACCTATGTCAAAGCAGAGGCTGAATCCGACGCCGACGTCGGCGACCGCGCCAACGATCAGGTCCGGGTCAATGGAAACCAGGTGCGTGCCAAGGTGATCGGTGAGGGTGGCAACCTCGGCGTCACTGCGCTGGGCCGCGTCGAATTCGACCTGTGCGGTGGCCGGATCAACACCGACGCGCTGGACAACTCGGCCGGCGTGGACTGCTCCGACCATGAGGTCAACATCAAGATTCTTATCGATGCCCTGGTTACCGCCGGCAAAGTCGACCCGTCCGACCGTGCCCGGTTGCTGCTGTCGATGACCGACGAAGTGGGCGAGTTGGTGCTCGCCGACAACGCCGACCAGAACGACCTGCTGGGCACCAGCCGGGCCAACGCGGCGAGTCTGCTGCCCGTGCACGCCGACCAGATCAGGCACCTGGTGGTCGACCGGGGGCTCAACCGCGAACTGGAGGCGTTGCCGTCGGAGAAGGAGATCCGTCGCCGTGCCGAGGCCGGGCTCGGGCTGGCGTCACCGGAGTTGGCGACGCTGATGGCGCATGTGAAGTTGACCCTCAAGGCGGAAGTGCTCGCCACCGACCTGCCGGAGCAGGATGTGTTCGCCGCGCGGTTGCCGCGCTACTTCCCGGTCGCACTGGCCGAGCGCTTCGAACCAGAGATCCGCGCACACCAGCTGCGGCGCGAGATCGTCACCACCATGTTGATCAACGACGTGGTGGATACCGCCGGGATCACCTACGCCTTCCGGATCACCGAGGACGTGGGTGTCAACCTGGTCGACGCGGTGCGCGCTTACGTCGCAACCGATGCCATATTCGGGGTGGGCGAGGTGTGGCGGGCGATCCGCACCGCCGGCCTACATGACGGGTTGCCGGTCACGGTCACCGATCGGATGACGTCGGATCTGCGGCGGCTCATCGACAGGTCCGGGCGCTGGTTGCTGAACTACCGCCCGCAGCCGTTGGCTGTCGGCGCCGAGATCAACCGATTCGCCGCCAAAGTCAAAGCATTGACCCCACGGATATCGGAATGGCTGCGCGGTGACGACGAGGCTATCGTCGCCAAGCATGTCGGTGAGTTCACCGCGCAGAACGTCCCGCACGACCTCGCTGTCACCATCGCCGGCGGCCTGTATTGCTTCAGTCTGCTGGACGTCATCGACATCGCCGACATCGCCGACCGTGACGCCGCCGAGGTGGCTGACACCTACTTCGCCCTGATGAACCGGCTCGGCACCGACGGGCTGCTGACCGCGGTCGCCGAACTTCCCCGCCATGACCGTTGGCACTCGTTGGCCCGCTTGGCGATTCGCGACGACATCTACAACTCATTGCGCGCGCTGTGTCTCGATGTTCTCGCGGTCGGCGAACCCGACGAAGACGGCATGCAGAAGATCGCGGAATGGGAGCACATCAATGGGTCGCGGATGGAGCGGGCCCGTCGGACGCTGACCGAGATCTATGAGTCCGGCGCGCGGGGCCTTGCCGCATTGTCTGTGGCGGCGCGGCAGATTCGCAGTATGACGCGAGCCAGCGGCCGCGGGGCGCCGGTGTGAGCGGCGTGAACGCCGCCGGGTTTGTCGCGTCAGTTCCGGTGCGCTGGTCGGACATCGACATGTATCAGCACGTCAACCACGCGACCATGGTCACCGTTTTAGAAGAGGCCCGGGTGCCGTTCCTGGCGCCTGCGTTCGGCGCCGGCATCATCACCACCGGCCTGTTGATCGCCGAGGTCCGCGTCGCCTACAAGGGGCAGCTGCGGCTGACCGATTCGCCGCTGCAGGTGACTATCTGGGTGCAGCGGCTTCGCGCGGTGGATTTCACCCTGGGCTACGAGGTGCGCTCGGTGAATGCGGAGCCGGAGTCGAAGCCGGTGGTGATCGCCGACACGCAGCTGGCGGCGTTCGACATCGACGGGCAGCGGCTGGTGCGGCTGTCGCCGCGCCATCGCGACTACCTGCAGCGGTGGATGCGGTAGCAGAACGTGTCGGCGGTGCGTTTGCCGGGCGAAACTCTGACACGGCCGGTTGGTTCAACGGCACGCTGGGCACCGACTTCGACAACCTGTTCACCGGTGACGCGGCTGGCGCCGCGGCGGGACTGCCGGGCGCGACTGCGTCCGCGCCCGCTGCTGCGTCACCGCGAAGGAAGTCCCACGCTGTCGTGTGGGCATGATGTCGGTGTCCGTCGCTAGCGTTTTTCGACGTGTCGGGGTGCCACGCGAGAAAGGGAGGTGAAGGCCGAGGCGCTGCTAGAGCACATCCTGGTGGGGACGCCGAAGAAGGGCGGCTGGGATGGTGGCCACGGCTTCGGCGCGGGTAGGGGCAAATCGGAGTTTCCGAGGTCTTGGAGCCGTGCGAAGGTTCGGGGGGCTATTGACCGAGTGCTCCGGGCACCGAGCGAGATTGAACGAAACGGGTCGACCCTGTACTTCCGTGCCACGGTGGACGGACAGCCAGTAACTGTTCGCGTGAAAGGGCGTATACACGGAGAGCCGCGAATATGCACGGCCTATCCGGGCTCCGACTAAAGTGCAGCCTATGACTGACCACGAGCTCGCCGAACAGCTGTTCGCGGTGATCAAACCCGAGGGTTTCGGCATCGAGGGTGCCATGCGTGCGGGCGAGGACGTCGCCGCGATCATCGACCTGGTCGAGCAGGCGGTGATCCGCGGCACCCGCCTGCCGAGAGAACTCTTGGACGCGGTCGAGGATTTCGCGGATGATCCGGCACTGGATGACGACGACGTTGCTGCCGTCCGTGAGGATGTGACGCGGCTGCGCGTCGCAAACACTGCCGTGCGGTAATACGGGCCTGCAACACCTGCAGCAGAGGCGTTTTACGGGGACGGGATCGGTCGATCGGAGCCAGATAGGGGCCGATGTCTCCCCACGGAGAGGCGATCTCGATGCTGCTTACATTCCCCGACTCCGGTCGACGTGGTGACCTTGGGATCGTTCCTGGGAATTCAATTGTGGCCAAGACCGTAGCAAACGTTGCCGACGCCGGCGTCGTAAAACGGCTGGTGCTTCCGGGGGCTCAATCACCATCCAGTGCGCGGCATTGACCAGCGGACACACCGCAAATTAGTCTGCGACCGGCGACGATTCATGGTGAACTGTTCCGCGGAGGATCGATGGCGCATCGCAAAAACCGCCGTCACCACAATTTCGGTGCGGCGGCGGGTCTGACTGGGCTTGCGGCCGGTCCACGTCTGCACAGTGTCTCCGGTGTCTCCGGCGACGTTCCTCACGACAGCGGTTCGATGTGGAACCGCCGGCGGGTGCTGCTGCTGAACTCCACCTACGAGCCGCTGACCGCGCTGCCGATGCGGCGCGCCGTCGTCATGCTGGTCTGCGGCAAGGCCGATACGGTGCACGACGACCCGTCTGCACCGGTGATCCACTCCGCGACCAGGGCGATCGTGGCGCCGTCGGTGATCCGGCTGCGGTCGTTCGTCCGGGTGCCCTACCGTGCCCGCACCCCGTTGAGCCGCGCCGCGCTGATGCATCGCGACCGGTTCTGCTGCGCCTACTGCGGCGCCAAGGCCGACACCGTCGACCATGTGGTGCCGCGCAGCCGTGGCGGCGACCATTCCTGGGAGAATTGCGTGGCCGCCTGCTCGCCGTGTAATCACCGCAAGGCCGACCGGCTGCTGGACGAACTCGGCTGGACGCTTCGCCTGGCGCCCACACCGCCGAAGGGCCGGCATTGGCGGCTGCTGGCGGTGATCCAGGAACTGGACCCCGCCTGGGTGGCCTACCTCGGCGAAGGCGCCGCCTGAGCAGTGGGATACGGTTTGCGTCGTGAGCATGACGCAGAGCTTCCTGTACTTTGTGGTGCCCATTCCGCTCGTGCTGGTCGCAGTGCTGGCGGCGCGAATCTGGTCGCACAAGGGATCTCACCCGCCAACCTACGAGCTGTCCGAATCGTGGGCGCAGACGAGTCCACCGATCCTGTGGGCCGCCACCGATGAGGTTATCGACGGCGGACACGGCCAACACGGCCGGGGCGAGCCTGCCTTCAGTGTGGGAGGTGGTGCCAGTGGAACGTGGTGAGGTCGTGCCGGTCGGGCTCGCCGAGTTGCCGCTCGGTTCGGTGGTAACGGCCAGCGGACGGATTTCCGGGGTGACCGAGCCCGGCGAACTGTCCGTGCACTACCCGTTCCCCATCAAAGACCTGGCGCTGCTCGACGATGTCCTCACCAACGCAACACGGGCATCGAAGGCGATGTTCGCCGTCTACATCGGGGATCTGGGTGACGATACCGCGACACGGGCCCGGGAAATCCTCGCGAGGGTGCCCACGCCGAATGAGGCTGTGCTGACGGCCGTCTCACCGGACCAGCGAGCCATCGAGGTGGTCTACGGCTCCGGGGTGCGTGGCCGTGGCGCGGAATCGGCCGCACCGCTGGGCGTCGCGGCGGCGGCGTCGGCGTTCGCTGAGGGCAACCTGATCGACGGGCTGGTCAGCGCCGTGCGGGTGCTCAGCGCCGGCATCTCGCCGGGGTAGCGAACGGTAGCGGTGCTACCCGCCGACGGCGGCGTCGAATGCTCGGGCCCGAAGTGAGCGTTCGATGCCCGCCCGGCCTTCCATGACCAGCCGCCGTAGGGGCGACGGCAGCTCGGCATCGGCCAGAAACGCGTCGGCGGCGTCCAGTCCGCCCTGACTGATGTCCCATGCCGGGTACAGGCCGACGACCACCGTCTGGGCGACCTCGCTGGACCGGCGCTGCCACACCCCGGGGATCGCCGCGAAGTAGCGTGCGGTAAAGGGCGTCAACAGCTCACCCTGGCCGGGTTGGACGATCCCGGCGATGATCGACCGTGCCGTGACGTTCGCCAGCGTGTCGTCCTCGGTCACCTGCTGCCAAGCTTGCTCCTTGACCGTCGGCTGCGGCCGGGCAGCGGCCGCCTGGGCGGCGTTCCGCTTTCCGGCCGCCGTCGAGTCGCGCTGGGCTTCGGCGTCGATGACGTCGGCGTCGACCACACCGGATCTGGCCAGGGCGGTGATTATGCGCCAGCGCAGATCGGTGTCTACCGCCAGGCCGGCCAGACCCTGTGCGGCCGGGTCGCCGTTCAGCAGCGCCGACAACACGTCGGTATGCCTCGCGGCCAGCACCGATGTGCATAGCGCGTTGACGTAGGCCAGCTGGTGATCCGATCCGGCTGATCTCGCAGAGGCGTCGCGGGCCAGCTCTAGCAGTCGGTCGGCGAACGCCGGCCAGCCCTCCTCGGCGGCCCAGCCGGGTTCGGCGTAGGACCCCAGCGCGGTCTGGGCCTGCAGCAGCAGCCGCTGCGCCACCCCGACCTCGGTTTCGGCCTGGACACCGCCGGACACCAGTGCAACGAAGTCGCGGGCCTTCAGTTCGGCCTCGCGGGTCATCTCCCAGGCCGCCGACCACACCAGGGTGCGTGGCAGAGGGTCGGCGATGTCGGCGATGCGCTCCAGCGCTGTGGCCAGCGACTCCGAATCTAGCCGCAGCGCACAGTACGTCAGGTCGTCGTCGTTGAGCAGAATCAGCTTCCCGCGTGAAATCCCCACCAGGCCAGGCACATCCGTGCTGGGGCCGTCGATGTCAAGCTCCTCGCGGTGCGCCCGCACCAGCTGGCCGTCCCGGTCGTCGTCGTAGACTCCGATAGCCAGCCGGTGCACCCGCGTCTCGCCGGCGCCCGGTGCGGCGCCGCTTTGGCTGACCGAGAACCGGGTGAACTTCCCGTCAGCGTCGAGGTCGAAGTCGGCGCGCAGTGTGTTGAGGCCGGTGGTCTTCAGCCACTGCCGGCCCCAGCCGGACAGGTCACGACCGGACGCTTTCTCCAGCGCGGCGAGCAGGTCGTCGAAGGTGGCGTTGTCGAATGCGTGGGCTTGGAAGTAGTCCCGCAGCCCGGCCAGGAAATGCTCCAGCCCGACGTAGGCGACGAGTTGCTTGAGCACGGAGGCGCCCTTGGCATAGGTGATGCCGTCGAAGTTGACCTCGACTGCGGCTAGGTCAGCGATGTCGGCGGCGATCGGATGCGTCGACGGCAGCTGGTCCTGGCGATACGCCCACGACTTCTCCGTGTTGGCGAACGTCGTCCACGCTCGGGTGTATTCGGTGGCCTGACTTTGGCACAGCACCGAGGCGAACGTCGCGAACGACTCGTTGAGCCACAGGTCATCCCACCAGCGCATGGTGACAAGGTCCCCGAACCACATGTGCGCCATCTCGTGCAGCACCGTCTCAGCGCGCCGCTCGTAGGATGCCCGGGTGACCTTGCTGCGAAAGACATAGTCCTCCAAAAACGTCACCGCACCGGCGTTTTCCATTGCACCGGCGTTGAATTCGGGGACGAATAGCTGGTCATACTTGCCGAACACGTACGGCGTGCCGAAGCGCTTGTGGTAGAAGCCGAATCCCTGCTTGGTTTCGGTGAACAAACGCTCAGCGTCCATGAACTCGGCCAGCGACGCCCGGCAGAACAACCTCAGCGGGATCTCGCCGTGTTCGTCTCGGTAGCTATCGGCCCAGTGCGCGTACGGCCCGGCGATCAACGCCACCAGGTAGGTGCTGATCCGGGGGGTGGTGGCGAACTTATGCACACCGTCTTCGACGCCTGCGGTGGCGCCGTTTGCGATCACCTTCCAGTGCGGTGGCGCTGTGACGGTGACGTCGAACGTAGCCTTGAGGTCCGGCTGATCGAAGCAGGCGAACATCCGTTTGGCGTCGGCGGTTTCGAACTGCGAGTACACATACACCTCGTCGTCGACCGGGTCGACGAACCGGTGCAGACCCTCGCCGGTGTTGGAGTAGCTGCAGTCGGCGTCGACCTCGACGACGTTGTGCTCGGCCAGCCCGCGCAGCGGAATGCCCGTCGATTCGTCGTAGCCGGAGACGTCGATGGGACGGCCGTTGAGGCTGGCGCTGCGCAGGGTGGCCGCGGCGATATCCAGGACGGTGCCAGCGCCGGGCAGCGCGTCGAAAGTCACCGTCGTGGTGGAGCGGAAGGTGCGGTTGCCGGGCTGGCCGGCACCATCGGTGAGGTCCAACACGATCCGGTAGTTGTCGACGGCGACCAGCCGGGCACGTTCAGCGGCCTGGTCGCGGGTGAGGTTGGGAAGTGCCACGCCCGTCAACAGTAGAGTGCGTCGAACAGTTCCGTTTCCCTACGGGCGGAAGCACCGGTCGGACGGGCATAGTTGTGCTCGATGGAGTTTGACCACCGACCGAAAGGATTGCCCCATGCCCGGCACATCCACAGCCGATTTCTGGTTCGACCCGATCTGCCCGTGGTGCTGGATCACCTCCCGCTGGATCCTGGAGGTCGAGAAGGTCCGCGACATCGCGGTCAACTTCCACGTGATGAGCCTGGCGATCCTCAACGCGGGCCCCAACTTCTCCGAACTCTCCGATGACCAGCGCGAGGGGCTGAAGAAGGCACTGGGGCCGGTTCGGGTGGCGATCGCCGCCGAGCAGGCTCGTGGCGCCGAGGTGCTCGGCCCGCTGTATACGGCGATGGGCACCCGCATCCACAACGAAAACAACAAAGACTTTCCCGACGTCATCAAGGGATCGCTGGCCGAGCTGGGGCTGCCCGCCGGGCTGGCCGACGCGGCCACCACCGACGTCTACGACGAGGCGCTGCGCAAAAGCCACCACGCCGGGATGGACGCCGTCGGCAAGGACGTCGGCACCCCCACCATCCACGCCAACGGTGCGGCGTTCTTCGGGCCGGTGTTGTCGCGCATCCCCCGTGGCGAACAGGCCGGAAAGCTGTGGGACGCATCGGTGACTTTCGCGTCCTATCCGCACTTCTTCGAGCTGAAACGCACCCGCACCGAGGCGCCTGAATTCGACTAGCCGGCGCTGACTGCGCCGCCGGCCCGACTCAGCGCCTGATGACGCCTAACGCCGCGTAGACCTCGTCGGACAACGCAACGCTGCGCGGGTCGGCGTTGGCCTTGGTCGGGTCGAACCGGTTCATCACATACGCGTAGCCGATCCGGTGTTCGAGGTCGACGAAGCCGAAGGAGCCACCCAGGCCGCCGTGTCCGAAGATCTGCGGGTTGGGTCCGTTGACGCAGCGCTGGTTGAGCATGTAGCCCAGACCCCAGCCGTGGTCGGCGACGCGGGGACCGAGCACCAGATCGGTCTCAAAGCCGCCCTGCGACACCCGGGCTCGTTCCATCTGGGCGCGGCTAAGCAACTTCTCCTGGGCCAAGGCGTTATAGAAAGTCGCCAAGCCGAGTGCCGACACCTGGGCGTTGGTGCCAGGGAACTCGAGTGCCCGCCACTGCTCCAGGTTGTTGGTGCCGACTTCGTCGTCCGGGGCGAATCCCATCGAGACGGCCAGGCCGGCTTTCGGGTGCTCGGCGAGCGTGGTGGGGTATTCCGGTGCGCTGATCGAGGCCAGCATCTCCCGGATGGTCGGTTTGTCCACCAGGTCGGCGCAGCGGCGTCGTTGTTCGGCGACCGGCACGCCGATGTAAACGTCCGCGCCGAGTGGATCGGCAACCTCGGCGCGCAGGTAATGACCGATGGTGCCACCGGTCACGCGACGGACCACCTCGCCGACGATAAATCCGTAGGTCGTCATGTGGTAGCCCTGTGCGGTGCCGGGCTCCCACCATGGTTCGGCGGCCGCCAGCCGTTCGCAGACCAGATCCCAGTCGGTCACGTCCTGCCACGGCATCCGATTGCGCGGCCCGATCACACCGGATCGGTGGCTGAGCACCATCGCGAGGGTGATGTTCTCCTTGCCGGCAGATGCGAACTCCGGCCAGTACCGGGCCACCGACGCGTCCAGGTCGAGCACGCCGCGCTCCACGAGTTGGTGCACACACGTGCTGGTCAGGCCCTTGGTCGTGGACAAGACTGTGCCCAGCGTGTCTTGTCGCCACGGCCGGGTACCGGCCGCATCCGCCGAACCGCCCCACAGGTTGACGACGAGTTCGTCGTCCACCCAGGCTGCGACGGCGGCGCCGAGTTCATTGCGCAGCACGAAGTTCTGCTCGAACGCGTCGCGCACCCGTTCGAAACGCGGCGCGCACGACCCGTGGATCGTTGTATCGCCCATGTCGCCCATGTCGCCAGTGGCGCCTTCCTAGCGGCGAAACCGCACTTCGAGCGGGCGACGGGAATCGAACCCGCGTGGCTAGCTTGGAAGGCTAGGGCTCTACCATTGAGCTACGCCCGCATTCCAGCCAGACTGTACCGGCTCTACCGGTGC
>NZ_JBYCLE010000036.1:0-2884 GCF_057473765.1 Mycobacterium sp. TH-M106
ACTACACCGAGGTGTCGATCACCCGGCGGATGTTCCGCGACGGCGCCAGCGAATACGAGATCAACGGCGCCAGTTGCCGGTTGATGGACATCCAGGAGCTGCTGAGTGACTCCGGGATAGGCCGCGAGATGCACGTCATCGTCGGGCAGGGCAAGCTGGACGCGATCCTGGAGTCGCGACCCGAAGACCGGCGGGCATTCATCGAAGAGGCCGCCGGCGTGCTCAAACACCGCAAGCGCAAGGAAAAAGCCGTCCGCAAGCTGGAGGCGATGTCAGCCAACCTGGCCCGGCTCACCGACCTGACCACCGAGCTGCGCCGCCAGCTCAAACCGTTGGGCCGCCAGGCCGAAGTGGCGCGCCGTGCCGCGACGATCCAGGCGGACCTGCGCGACGCCCGGCTGCGGCTGGCCGCCGACGACCTGGTTGCCCAGCAGGCCCAATTCACCGGCGCAGGCGACGCCGAGGCGACGCTGCGTCACGAGCATGACCAGATCAGCACGCGATTGACGGCGGCCGCCGAGGAACTGGCTTCCCATGAGGCGGCGGTGGCCGATCTGACACAGCGCGCCGAAGCCGCGCAGCAGACGTGGTTCGCGCTCTCGGCGCTGGCCGAACGGGTCAGCGCCACCGTGCGGATCGCCAGCGAACGCGCCCACCACCTCAACGAAGAGCCGGTCGTCGCGGGCGGTGCGGACCCGGATGCGCTGGAGGCCGAGGCCGAGCAGGTTGCCGTCGCTGAGCACCAGCTGTTGGCAGAGCTGGCCGACGCTCGAACTCGCCTCGAGACTGCCCGCGGTGAGCTGGCCGATCGTCAGCACCGCGCCGCAGACGCCGAGAAAGCGCATCTGGCGGCGGTTCGTGCCGAAGCCGACCGCCGCGAAGGGCTGGCCCGGCTGACCGGCCAGGTGGAGACGATGCGGGCACGGGTCGAATCGATCGACGACAGCGTCGCCGCGCTCTCGCAGCGCATCGAGGAGGCCGCCGCCCGCGCCCAGCAGGCCCAGGCGGAGTTTGAAACCGTTCAGCGCCGCGTCGATGAGCTTGATCAGAGCGAGGTCGGTCTCGACGAGCACCACGAGCGCACCGTGGCGGCGTTGCGGCTGGCCGACGAGCGGGTCGCCGAACTGCAGGCGGCTGAGCGCGGCGCCGAACGCCAGGTGGCATCACTGCGGGCCCGCATCGAGGCACTGTCGATGGGCCTGGAACGCAAAAACGGCGCCACATGGTTAGCCAAAAACTTTCACGATGCGCGACTTTTCGGTTCGATCGCGAAGCTGGTCAAGGTGCAGTCGGGATATGAGACGGCGCTGGCCGCGGTGCTGGGGGCCGCCGCCGACGCGGTCGCCGCTGAGGACTTCGGCGCGGCCCGCTCAGCGGTGACCGCGCTCAAGAAAGCTGACGGAGGCCGGGTTGCCATTGTGCTGGGGGACTGGCCCGCCGCAGAGAGCCCTGAGCCGACCCCGTCCAGCACGCTGCCCGGTGGGGCGGTCTGGGCGCTGGACCTGATCGATGCCCCAGCGCGGCTGCGCGGCGCTATGGTCGCCATGCTGTCGCAGGTGGCGGTGGTCGCCGACCTGTCCGCGGCGTTGAACCTGGTGGCCGCCGACCCACAGCTGCGTGCGGCCACCATCGACGGCGATCTGGTGGGCGCTGGCTGGGTCAGCGGCGGTTCGGACCATAAGCCGTCGGTGCTGGAGATCACCGGTGAGATCGACAAGGCCCGCACCGAGCTGGCCGCCGCCGAGGCGCAGGCCGGACAACTCGGTGCGGCGCTGTCCGGTGCACTGACCGAGCAGGCCGCCCGCCAAGACGCGGCCGAGCAGGCGCTGGCTGCGCTCAACGAATCCGATACCGCCATCTCGGCCATCTACGAGCAGCTGGGCCGGCTCGGGCAGGAGGCTCGCTCCGCCGACGCCGAGTGGCGCCGCCAGCTGCGTCAGCGTGCGGACCTGGAGGCCGTGCGTGCCCAGACCGTCACCGAGCTCGGTGAGCTGGAATCCCGGCTGGGCATCGCCGAACAGACTCAACCTGCCGGCGACGCCCAGTCGGTCGACCGCCAGCAGCTCGCCGCCGCCGCCGAAGCCGCCCGTGGCGCAGAGATAGAAGCCCGGCTGTCGGTGCGCACCGTCGAGGAACGCGTCGACGCGGTTCGCGGGCGGGCGGACGCGCTGCGCCAGGCAGCCGCCGCCGAACGCGAGGCGCGGGAGCGCGCCCAGCAGGCGCACGCCGCGCGCTTGCACGCCGCCGCAGTCGCTGCCGCGGTCGCCGACGCCGGACGAATGCTGGCCGCGCGGCTGGGTCGGGTGGTGGCGACCGCGTCGCAGACCCGCGACGGGCTGGCCGCCGAACGCCGACAGCACACGACAGCGATGGGAGCGGTCCGCGACGAGGTGAATACGCTGACCACCCGCCTGGGCACGCTCACCGAGGCGCTGCACCGGGACGAGGTGGCCAAGGCCCAGGCGGCGCTGCGTATTGAACAGCTCGAGCAGATGGTGTTCGAACGGTTCGGGATGGCCCCGGCGGACCTGGTCGCCGAATACGGCCCCGATATTGCCCTGCCGCCGTCGGAGTTGGAGACGGCCGAGTACCAGGAGGCCCGTGAGCGCGGCGAAGAAGTGAGGCGACCCGCGCCGATGCCGTTCGACCGGGGCACTCAGGAGCGCCGGGCCAAACGTGCCGAACGGGAACTGGCCGAGCTGGGCCGGATCAACCCGCTGGCGTTGGAGGAGTTCACGGCGCTGGAGGAACGCTACAACTTTCTGTCCACCCAACTGGAGGACGTCAAAGCGGCCCGCAAGGACCTGCTCGATGTGGTCGCCGACGTCGACGCCCGCATCCTGGGCGTGTTCACCGACGCCTACACCGACGTGCAGCGCGAGTT
>NZ_JBYCLE010000037.1:0-19053 GCF_057473765.1 Mycobacterium sp. TH-M106
TACCGTCACCACTAGGCCGATGACCGTCGCTGGTCTGCACCACACGAAGCTTCACGCCGGGTCTCCTTCCCAGACCCCGGCTCCACTCTCACCCCAACCAGCACCCATCAATGGGATCGCGGGGGGCGTCGGCGTGTCGCCCGCCGAGAGCCGGTTAACGGATAAGAGCAACTCCGCGAGGTGTTTCGGGTCAAAGGCCGCGACGGCCGTCGTTTGCTGGCTGGTTGGCTGTCCTGGGCGTCGCACTCGCGCATCCCGGAATTCGTCGCCGTAGCCCGCACCGTCTGCCGTCAGAAGGAGCTCATCGGCAACACCCTCGACCACCAACTGTCGAATGCCCGCTCGGAAGCCACCAATACCCACCTGCGAGCATTGACCAAGCGTTCCTACGGGTTTCACAGCCCCGACGCGCTGATCGGCATGGCCATGCTCACCCGCGGCGCCCTGTGCCCCGCACTACCCGGCGGAGCAACATGAAACCCGACCCACGGAAACGTCAGGAGATCCCGAATTCGACGCAGGGCACTGAACCCGCCGACCAGCCGCGACCTGGGCTCCCCTCGCACGCACCAATAAGATCGACTCTCGCAAGAAGGTGGACCAATTCTTGGAGACCTGCCGATGCGTACGGCAGAATTCGCCGACCGCAGCTGCCCTCCCACGGCATGTACGAATCAAGCTTTGAGAGTTAATAGTCGTTCAGCTACGTCGTCCCATGGCAACTCACCGGTGAGGTGACTCCAGGAGAATCGCAGCGCGCCGTCGATTTGCTCTTCGGGAAGCCCCGCCGCGACCAGGACATGACTGAGTTCGTAGTTTTGCGATGTGCACGCCGAACCGTTGGAGATGGCGACGATATCCTTCAGGGCCACGATGGCCGCCTCGGCGTCGACTCCGGGTAGGGAGAAGTTGAGAGTGTTTGGGAGAGTACGCGATTCATCTCCATTGAGCACAATCCCCAGTGGGGCTAGCGCCGCGAGTGCTTCGCACTTGATAGTGGCCGATCGTGCTGCACGGGAAGCGTGTTCGTTGAGTGCGAGTTCAGATGCCAGTCCCAGGCCAGCGATCAGCGCGACCGGTAGAGTGCCCGGTCGGAGTCCTCGCTCCTGTCCACCACCGAACATTAGCGGTTCCAACGGGATGCGATGGAAACCGCGTCGTTTAGCCACTAATGCGCCAATACCTTTGGGCGCAAAGATCTTATGGCCCGAGACGCTGATCAAATCGATACGCTGCGACCGCAGCGGTTCGATCGCCTTGCCAAATGACTGCGCCGCGTCGACATGAAAGTAAGCGTCGTGTCCGCCGAGGGCGTCTGCAATCTCTTCGAGTGGTTGGATGACTCCCGACTCATTGTTGGCACCCATGACCGAAACCAGCAGGGTGTCGGGGCGTAGGGCGTCGCGAATAACGTCGGGCTCTACCCAGCCGCCACGGGTTGGTGGTACCAACGTGACGTCGAAGCCGCGTCCGCGCAGGACTTCAAGTGGCTCCAAGACCGCCTTGTGCTCAATCTGCGTTGCTAGGATGTGTCGCTTGCCGGCCTTCTTGCCGGACTCCGCCAAACCGAGGATCGCGAGGTTGTTGCTCTCGGTAGCACCGCTGGTGAAGATCACCTCGTCTGGTTTTGAGCCGATGACGGCCGCAACTTGGTCGCGCGCGCGGGCGACACGCTCCTTCGCCGCGGTGCCGTATGCGTGTGTACGGCTTCCTGCGTTGCCGAACTCGTGGGCCATGTACGTAAGCACTTCGGCGGCGACCTGTGGATCGATCGGCGTGGTGGCGTTGCAGTCGAGGTATGCGGGATGTCGCTCTGTCTCCTGGTCAGTCGTCTGAAGATCAAAGTTGTCGGTCGGCGCGCCTACGGTCATGGCTGAAAGAGTACGGGTAGGTTCGGACACTGGTTCGGAGAATCGCCGACTAGTGTACGGATTGTGCAATCCGAACAACTGCTGGTAAGGATGTACGGTGACGCAAACCGATTCCACAGTGCATCCCCCGTTGGGGATCCACGACCGGGCGCGAACCGGCGTGTTCGAATACGTATTTCCTGCCATTCGCGGTATCCAGGCCGGGCGCGAGTACTACGTGACGATGTGTCCGCTGCGCCTCATCCCTCGAATGTTCCTGTTCGATGAGGAAGAGCTGACCCCTGAGATGCGTGCGCAGCGCACCCTCAACAAGGGGCGCGTGCCGGAGATCGCGCGGTACATCCTTGACAACACGGACAGCTACGTCTTCTCTGCCTTGACGGCTTCCGTGGACGCCGACGTGCATTTCGACCCGATCGCAACCGAGGGACCAAGCGAGCGCGTGGGCACGCTGACGATTCCGATGTCTGCCCGTTTTGTCATCAACGACGGTCAGCATCGACGCGCCGGCATACAGCAGGCGTTGGCCGAGAATCCGGTATTGGGCGACGAGAGCATCGCGATCGTCATGTTCCTCGATGTCGGATTGGAGCGGTGTCAGCAAATGTTCGCCGACCTCAACCGCTACGCGGTTCGCCCCGCTAAGTCGATCGGGGTGCTCTATGACCATCGAGACGAGATATCGGCGCTCACCCGACTCGTCGTCATGCGCTCGCCGTTCCTCCGCGATCTCACCGAGATGGAGACGTCGAACATGGCGCAGCGATCTCGGAAACTATTTACGCTATCGGCGCTCTACACGGCGACCAAGACCTTGCTCAACGGTATCGAGGAATCCAACTTCGAGCGCCAAGTCGACCTTGCGGCGCGGTATTGGGAACTTGTTGCTGCTCAATTCCCCGAGTGGGAGCAAGTATTCAACCGCGAGATTACTGCCGGTGAGGTCCGCCGGGACTTCATTCACACGCATGGCATAGTGCTGCACGCTCTGGGCAAAGTGGGCAACAGCCTGCTGGGTCAGGGCAAGGGTGCCCGGTCATGGTCGACGGCACTCAAGAAGCTAAGGGAATTGGACTGGCATCGTTCGAGCAGCATGTGGGAGGGCCGGGCTGTTATTGGCGGACGAGTCTCGAAGAGCGCCGCCAACGTCCTACTCACTACAGCCGCGATGCGCACGGTCATGGGACTGCCGCTGCCGCCTGACGAACAGCGTGCTGAAGACGCATTCCGAGGAGGAGACAAGTGAGGCGCAACCTGCCAATAGAAGTCAAGCGACATTCAGCGTTTGATGAGCTGGGATTCGCGGCGACGGTAGATGCGGTGGTCAGCAAGACACAGGAACTTTATGCCGCCGACGACGTGCCTTGGGTTGTGGGCTACTCAGGCGGCAAGGACTCAACCGCGGTCTTACAGATCGTTTGGCTTGCCCTCCAAGGACTTCCGGAGACACAGCGACACAAGCCAGTCCATGTGATCAGCACTGACACGCTAGTCGAGAACCCTGTCGTTGCAGCGTGGGTGACGCATTCGCTGGAGGTCATGGAGTCGGCGGCGCGCGATGCAGCCTTGCCTATTTCTCCGCATCGCTTAACCCCAGCAGTTGCAGATACATTCTGGGTCAACCTGATCGGTCGTGGCTATCCAGCGCCGAGGCCGAAATTTCGGTGGTGCACCGAACGGTTAAAGATCAAGCCGTCGAATTCGTTCATTCGGGAGATGGTGAAGGCCCATGGTGAGGCCATCCTGGTGTTGGGCACCAGGAAGGCCGAGAGTTCGGGTCGGTCTCATCGGATGACCGGACTGGAGGCCCGCCGAGTGCGAGACCTTCTGAGCCCGAATATTTCCTTGCCGAATTGCCTTGTTTACTCACCGATTGAGGACTGGTCCAACGATGACGTGTGGACCTTCCTCATGCAGGTGAAAAATGCGTGGGGGTACTCCAATAAGGAGCTGCTCACGATGTATCAGGGGGCGTCGCCCGATGGAGAATGCCCGCTGGTAGTCGATTCCAGCACACCGAGCTGCGGTGACAGCCGGTTCGGCTGCTGGACCTGCACACTGGTCGATAAAGACAAGTCGATGTCGGCAATGATCCAAAACGACGAGGAAAAAGAGTGGATGCTGCCACTGCTCGATCTTCGTAACGCGCTCGATGTCGCGGACGACCGCCACCTCCGCGACTTCCGCCGGATGAACGGGTCGGTCCAGCTATTCCACGGCAAACCGATTCCAGGACCGTATACGCAAGCGTCACGGGAGGATTGGCTGCGCAGATTACTTGAGGCACAGGCGTTTATCCGCGCTGAGGGGCCGGAGTACGTCCGTTCGCTTGACCTCATCACCCAGGCCGAGCTGGACGAGATTCGCCGAATCTGGGTGGTGGAGAAACATGAGTTCGAGGACGGCCTCCCTGCCATCTATGAGAAGGCAATGGGTGTGCCCTATCCTCGGCGACCGCTCGATGAGCACTTACCACTAGGCCCTGAACTGATCGAGACGCTCCGCGAGGTTACGGGCGGCGATCGTCTGCACTTCGAACTTGTCCGTGAACTCCTTGATGTCGAGCAGCGGTACCGGTCCCAGGCACGCCGGTCTGGGCTGTTTGACTCGCTCGAAGGTGCTATTCGGCGCAACTTCTACGACGACGAAGATGACGCCCTTCTCAGGGCGCATCGACGTAAATCCGCCATGGAACGTGGAGATGGGCGGCGCGGCGACGAGCCAGACCCCCTCGACATCGCCGATGGCTACGTGCGGCAAGCTGCGGAGGAGGTCGCCCCGTGATTCTCGACAACCTGGTGCTCGAGAACGTCGGCACCTTCCGCGGGAAGAACGAAATCCCACTCACGCCGCCATCTTCGAAGAAACCAGTCATACTGATTGGCGGCTTGAACGGCGCCGGCAAGACGACGATCCTCGAAGCCATCCACCTTGCACTCTATGGATCGCTATCGCAAGGTCGCGACAAGCGGAGTGGAAGCTATGACAGCTACTTGCGGAGCTTGATCCATCATGGTGTCCCCGCCTCCGAAGGCGCAGCGGTCGAGCTGACCTTTCACGTCTACCAACGCGGGGCAGAGCATTCCTATCGGATCAGGCGACGGTGGCAGGGGGGAGGTGTGTCCCTGCAAGAGTCCGTCCTGGTTTGGGTTGACGGCAAGTACGACGACGCTCTGACGTCGACGTGGAATGAGTATGTCGAGACGTTTATTCCGCGAGGTATCGCGGGCTTGTTTTTCTTCGACGGCGAGCAGATTGAAGCGTTGGCCGACTTGGAACAATCCCAAGATGTCCTGCGGTCGGCGCTTGCTGCCCTACTCGGCCTCGACTTGATTGACCGCCTGTCAACCGATCTCGCCGTATTGCGGCGGCGTCATCGAGGTGCCGAAGTTCCCGAGGAGCTGCGGCTCGCCGTCGAAGACCGACGCAGGAAGGTCACTTTGGCGCGTCAGGCCGAGGAGATGGCTGCCACCCTGGCGGCAACATCACGAGTAGAGGCCGAGCGTGCTGACAAGCGCCTCAGCGAAGTGACAGAGCAATACCGAGCTGCGGGCGGAGGATTGCTCGAGCAGCGTGAAGCTGCGGATACCCGAGTGGCCCTGGTACGCCAACAGATTGCCGATACCGACGAGGAGCTTCGAACTGAAGCGGCCGGCGCGGCACCTTTCCTACTCAACACTGAACTACTCGGTAACTTGGCCAATCACGTAACGCGCGAACGGGATGCTCGTCGGGATTCTCTGGTGTTGGGTGTCGTGGGGGACCGTGACCGAGAGCTGCTTCGCATCCTGCGTAGGGCGAAAGCGCCTGGCGCGGCCATCACGGTACTGGAAGAATTCATGGCATCGGATGTCGCGGCGCGACAGGATGCGTCGTCACGGGTTCCGATGCTAAGTGGACTACGCGACGGGGGAACCGTCGAAGCATTGCGCTCAAGCATTCTGCCATCGACGCAGAAGCGCATATCGACCCTTGTCGAGCGCCGCATCACGCTTGCAGCAGAGTTGATACAGGCCGAGCGGACACTGGTTGCGATTCCCGACCCTGAATCGCTCGCGTCGCTCAAACAGGAACTCGATGAGGCATCCCTGGCCGCTGTGCGCTGCCACGCGCTGCTCACCCAGAACGAGGACCGACTAGAAGCCTCGCGGCAAGAACGTGCCCGTGCCGACGATGCTTACGAAGCCGCAATGGACAAGTCGGCGCAAGCCACCATTGACGCTGACGATGACCGCCGGCTCGTGGAGCACGCCGAACGGGCGCGCCTGACCCTGGAAACCCTGAAGGCGAAGGCCGCTGAGCGGCATGTCGGTCAGATCGCGCGGCTGGTTCTCGAAGCCCTCAATCGGCTTTTTCGCAAGGATCGCTTGGTAACCGACGTGCGCATCGATCCGATGTCTTACACAGTCGAGTTGATTGGCTCGGACAGTCAGAGCCTCGCAGCCACGGAGCTGTCGGCTGGCGAGCGCCAGCTCCTGGCGGTGGCTTTATTATGGGGACTTGCGCAGGCTGCCGGGCAGCCCCTGCCGATGGTCATCGACACCCCGCTCGGGCGACTGGACGGATCACACCGCGGTCGCCTCATTGAGCGGTACTTCCCTCATGCAGCACACCAGGTGGTCCTGCTTTCGACTGACACTGAGGTCGACGAAGGGGCCCTGAAATCGTTGCGGCCGTTCGTAGGACGGATGTACCTGTTGGAATTCGACAACGCCGTCAACGCCACGACAGTCTTACCAGGTTACTTTTGGAGTGAGTAATGGGCATCGAACACATCCGGCTCACCACGACGGCTCGCGACCAGCTCGTCACCCTGAAACGTCGTACCGGGATCACCCAGTGGAATGTGTTGTGCCGCTGGGCGCTTTGCCGTTCACTCGCGGAACCAGCACCCCCACCAGCGGCGAAGCTGGTATTCGACAGCAATGTTGAAATGACATGGCGTGTGTTCGCTGGGGAATACGGCGACGAGTTGCTCGCCCTCGTGCGCTATCGCTGCCACGTTGACCGTCTCGACACCGATGAGGACGCAGTGGCGCACCAACTGCGGCTACATCTTCACCGTGGCATCGGCTATCTCGTCGGCGATCCGCGCGTCACTAACATCGCGGGACTCGTATCTCTTGCACTGGACCAACCGCCGGCGGCATGACTGAGCAGGTCGCGCGCCAACGAACGGCGATATCGCGTGGAGCACTGTCCCGTCCCATCTCAATAGCAATGTCGGACGGCGTGCTAAGTACTGCTCAATCGGTGTTTGATTACGGGTGCGGCCGAGGAGACGACCTTCGGAACCTGAGTGTATTGGGCTACCGCATCGATGGCTGGGATCCAAGCCACAGGACCGAGACCGCCCTGCGCCCGGCAGACGTGATCAACATCGGCTATGTCGTCAACGTAATCGAGGATCCCGAAGAGCGCCGCCATACTCTTCAGCGCGCCTGGAACCTTGCGCAGCAGGTGCTGATCGTCTCAGCCAGGCTGGCGTGGGAAGCGAGAGATCTCGAAGGGCGTCCCCACGCGGATGGTCTTATGACACGCACTGGAACTTTCCAAAAGTTCTATGAACAAACGGAACTGGCGGGTTGGATCGAGCAGGCACTCGGGACCAAGCCGGTCGCGGCAGCCCCAGGTATCTTCTATGTGTTCAGAGATCCCGCGCGCGCTCAAGAGTTTCTCGCTACGAGGGCGTACACCTACCGGCCCCGCGTGCGTGTCGATCCGCACGTGGTCTACGAGGCAAATCAGGAGACTCTCGCGCCTCTGCTCGATTTCTTAAGCGTCCATGCGCGTCCGCCGCGTGCAGCGGAGTTGGACGAGTCCGCCGAGAGAGCGATCCGCGAACAGTTCGCTACTATCGCCCGCGCCACCAACCTGATTCGGCAAGTTACCGACGCAGAATATTGGGATCAGGTCCGATTGCAGCGCCGCCACGAGTTGCTTGTGTACATCGCGATGTCCAGATTTGGCCGGCGTCCGCGGTTCAGTGAACTGGCCAAAACGCTTGCGGTAGATATCAAGACACACTTCGACAAGTACAGCGATGCCTGTCGCCAAGCGGACCGGCTGTTGCTCGCGGCGGGAGACCCGGCGATCGTGCTCGTCTCTGCACGTAGCAGCAGCGTCGGCAAGCAGACGCCGTCAGCGTTATATGTGCACCGCTCTGCCCTCGGGCTGTTGCCGCCCGTGCTGCGCGTATATGAGGGTTGCGGACGTGTCCTTGCCGGTACCGTGCTGCATGCCAACCTGGTCAAGCTGTCAGTGACGGAGCCACAGGTCTCGTATCTCACCTACCCCAATTTCGACCGCGATCCTCATCCGACACTGCAGTCGGCCGTCGTCGTGAACCTCCGGAAGCTCAGTGTCGATTGGCGTGATTACAGCGGTTCAGACAATCCGCCGCTGCTCCACCGCAAGGAAGAGTTTGTCGGTCCGGACCATCCGAAGCGACCACTATACGAGCGTCTAAGCCGAGCGGAGATGAGAGCCGGTCTCTACCAACAGCCAGAACGCATCGGGACGCTGAAGGGCTGGCTGGCGGTCCTCCATGCCGCTGGCGTGTCGATTCGCGGGCATCGATTAGTGGAACAGTGAACACGCTAAGTGCTGCAGTGCAATTTATCTGGCAAATCTCGGGGCGACGAGTCGCACGTCCCGGAGGGGGTCGTGTTCACGACATACGACAATTAGGTTTGCCGGATTCGGTGCACCGTGAACACTACGAGGGGCGACCGTCAATTCGTCGGTCGTGGTCCGCGCCGCGCAACCGCTGACATCTTCGCATCTTCCTCGCATAGCCAGAAAGCGTACAACCCAAAATGGTTGGGGGACGCTCACAATTCCAAGTGTGGGATGTCGGCGTTTGCGAGGGGCGCCCTCGGCGTCATAGAGGAGCGTTCGATTCGATTTTGCTCGATTGCACCACCCGCAGGACAGCCGGAGGTTGTGTATCTCGTTCGCACCGCCGGCGGAATATGGAACTACGTGCTCCACCTCGATCCTAAGATCAATTAGCGTTATACCACGCGGTTTATAGAAGTCGACGAATGGCGGTGTTCTTGGATCAATATCGCCCTCCTCCTGGAGGAACTCGGCCCTCGCCCAGTCGCTAAACGCAGCTCCGCATACCCAGCACCGGGGATAAAGGTCCCACAGAAATAGCCGAGTCTCACGGTCGGTGTTCACACGTTGACCGACAACTCGCCCACGAATTTCCTGCCAGAGTAGCTTCGCTAAGCCACGGGCGAGGTCTGCGCGTTCGTCGGCAGGAAGTTGGCCGGCGTCAGCGGTGAGCGCCGCCCTGACGCACTCGTAGAGGTGCGGATACTTCTTCCTGCCGTCCAAGTACGGCAGTGGATCGGCGAGCCCTTCGAGGAACCACCTCGCCCAAAGGTAGTTCGCGTCGCCGCCGATTAGCCAGCTGCTCGTTCCTCCCAAGCCTTGGGGTGCAACCTTCGTTGCGAGGTCGCGAACCGTTGCTTCGTCCCATGTTGCAGCGTTCGATGCGATCACATAGTGGGCAAAATTGAGGGTCGTCAGATCCACGACGACTTAGACGCCCTTCTGATGGCGGAAGGTTCGGATGTCTGGCAGCTGTTGGGGATCCTTTCGATATTGCACCCAAAGATAGGCCCATTGAGCTCGGGTACCCGGCGCGTCCTTCTTTATTCCGCTTAGCTTCCAGTCGCGCGAGAAGTAGCTCATTTTCACATCCTCAAGCCACTCGTCGACATATTTTTTGACATCATCTAGGTGATCGATCGTTCGGCGCGTATCAGTGATGTACTGAAAAAAGTCGGCCGCCAAAATTGTGAGGCTAATCTTATTGAAGATATTGGAGGTCCTCGGTGACCCCCAATAGTTTCCAGCATCTTTGTCTTCGGTTGTCGCAAGGCGATCGCGAACCGCCTCCCAAAAAGCGATGAATACATCACGCCAGGGGCCGTCCTGACGGCTCCAATATTCGAACTTAGACTGTTCCGGTGAGGCGGCTGAAACAATACCGGAAGCATCGAGATGATTTCGCCGCCACTTGTCTGCGTAATCAACCTTCTCGCCGAAGAGGCGTCCGCCTCTAAGCTCGCGGAAGATTTGCACGAGCGCCCCAAGGACGTTCCATTGAAGAAGGTCGGGGCGTCCCTCGTTTGTTAACCCTTTCTCGACGAGATCCTTGAATGGGCTATCAGGGTGCCGGGTCAGATATGCGATAGCCTGCGAGTCTTCGAGTGGGATTCCTGCTGCTTCCAGCCGCTCGGAAACTCCTTCGAGTTCCTCGGCGGACAAGCTTGTCGCCACGATCGTGCCGAGCAGCGCACGGCCTATTGGGGTCGCCTTCTGGTTGACCACGACGAATTGGAACACATGTTCCGCAGGCGCGGACTCCATCAGCATTGAGACTGGGAGCAGCCGGGCTTCTCGCTGCCTCAGCTCCTGGACAACTTCGTCCGCGTCCCGCCCCGAATCGATCGCTGCTTCTACCTCTGGCTGAAGCGTTTCGGAATTCGCGGCTTGATCCGCTGCCAAGATCGCGCCGCGCAGCCTGTGCTGCCCATCGACTACCACTACTGGCTGAAGATAGGAAATCATCGCCTCCTTTGAGAAACCCAGGAAGCTCTCGCCTCCAAAGTTGCCTTCCGACTCCTCCAGCAGCTGCACCCGGGCAGCAACCTCTTCCCAGAAGTCAGCGATGTGGGTCTCCCCTGAGAAGAGCACTGAAGTGGCCGCTGGCTGTGTGACCTCGTCAACGTCCAGCTCTTCGTCGGGCGTGGCGGTGGCTGACTCGTCTGGCTCGGCATCTGACGCTTGCACACCCATATCGGGGTGCTCGGAGTTGGCGCGCTCCTTCAGCCGAGCGAGCTTCGTCTCGGTGACCTTCATCCCCGCCAGGTCCGGCAAACGTTGCTCAAGCGAGTCGCGTACCCGACGGAGAAGCTCGACGAGATGCAATGCGTCGAGGTCTTCCCATTCAATCGTCATTATCCCGATAGACGCATCTGCGTCCCCGTCAGTCGGAGCGAATACCACTCGCGAGCTGTCGCGACTCGCGCAGAGCAGCGGATTTTGTATCACATTCTTTGGGTTACCGAAGAACGCGGCGAGCTCCTCGAGCCGTCTCGGGCTCTCTTCGCGCTGGAAGCCGATCGCCTCTGTGTTACTGCCGAGGCGCTCCCTCTGGGGCACGCCCGACCACTCATCGATTTCGGTGGCAGGAGCGGAGAACAGGACAAGGTCGCCAGACTCTGCGGTCTGCCGAAGCCGGACAGCCGGATACGTTCGCTTCATCGCAGTGCTTCCTACCTTCCAAACCGGGGCCGTTGAGCAGCTCTTGCGCCGCTGCCGATCCTAGATGGGAAGGTCGACATTATCGTGGGCCAGTGCGAGTGGAGGTCGCTAAGCAGCGTTGAACTGCCCACTGTCGGCGGCGGGAGCCCGCCGGGCGGATTCACCGTGACGGGCGCTGCGTCTAGCTGGCGCATTCGGGTGATGGCCCGGCCGCAAAACGGATCATGGACGAGTAGCTGACCCGGATGGTGGTGTCAGCGCCCAACTCATACCGAACGCCGAGTTTCAACAGTGACCCGCCAGTGTCCCAAGACAGGACATAACAGCCTGGACACTTCGGCATCTATCGGACACGGATTGGGCGCTGACCTGCTCGTACTAGACACGGTAGAACGCCTGTTCACACGGTCCTGTCGCTTTACACACCAGCGGTCGGCGGTTCGATACCGTCCGCGCCCACCAGCGTTGATGCAGATCGCCCCGCCGGGAGTCGGCATTCTCGGCATCGCCCGTGGACCTTTGGGTGGTGCGCGGGCGGCTAGGCGGTGGGTCCACGCCGTCCGGCGCGCACAGCGAATGCGTCAAGTGCGCCCAGGACCTCGGGTGCGCGCCAGGCCCGGTTGCGGGCGCGGTCGGTGAACTCGACGATGATCCCAGCGTCGGCGAGGGGATCCACGTATCTGCGTGCATTCCCGGTCGAGATGCCCAGTTCACGCTGGAGCACCCGCGCGTTGAACACCGGCTGTTTGATCAGCAAGTCCGCAACTCGGTGAACTGCCGAGTCGCGGCGGGCAGTGATCTGTGAATCCCAGGTTGCGCGTATCGACCGCAGATCGGCGACCAAGTGTCGACCGTTCGCGACCGCCGATACCGAGGCGGCGGAGAGACTTGCGACTATTGGGGCAGGGTCGCCCTCCCGATAGGAGCCGAGGGCGCCGAAATATGCGTCGGTGTCGGTGAGCAGTCCTGCGGAGACGGGGACGGTGATTTGCCGGGTCAGCCGCTTGTTGCGGAGCATCGCCTGAATCAGCGCGCGTCCGGTACGCCCGTTGCCGTCCGGGAAAGGGTGGACAGTCTCGAACTGCGCGTGCGCAATCGCGACCTGCGGCAGCGTTGGGACGTCGTTCCGCCGGGAGAATGTCAGCAGGTCTGCGATGGCGGTGTGGACCCGCTCGTGATGAGGAGCCACAAAGTCGGCCCCGCGGGGACCGAAGTTGCCGCCGCCTATCCAGACTTGCTCGGTACGCCATTTTCCGGCCATGTCCGGATGGCTGCCGCGCATCAACGCGGTGTGCATGGCAAGAATCGCATCCTCGTCGATTTGATCCGCCAGTGCGATGGCAGCTTTCATCGCTTCGGTGTTGCCGACGATCATCGCCGCGTTGCGACGGCTGGTGTCGCCCAGCGTCTCGGCTTCGGCAATGGCCCGCGCCGACGCGGTGAGGTTTTCGATATTGGAGCTGGCTGCCGACTCCGTCCTCAGCAGTATCGACGCGAAGGGGGCGACCTCGTCGCCGAGTTCAGCGTCGAACCGTGCGATCTCATGGCTGGCTTCTTCGGCATCGGCGAGCACCCTCGCGGGCAGCGCGACATCCAGGTCTGCGATGGTGGCGGGTATGGCAGCCTGGTATTCGCCGGTCTGACGTTGCGCCGCCCGCAGATCGGCCAGCTGATAAGTGGTTTCAGTCGGCAGCCCCCAAGTAAGCGTCTCGTAGTCGACAGCGGTTCCGCCGCTGAGTGATGCCATACCGCCACCGTAGCATCACTTAGCGAAGTAACTGATGCTAACGCTGTGTTATCGCATCACGTGCGGCTCTCCGGAAAGGCGTGACCGAAACCCCCGCAGTGCCAAGAGTGTGCCAGGATGGGTGAACACAACTCGGCACTGTGTGGCCGCAGCGGACACACGCGAGCCGCTGGCCTGGGCGTTCCCGGACTCCGCGGCATGGAGTAAAACGAGACAGACGGCCCGCCCGGGTTTGACACACCAGCGGTCGGCGGTTCCATACCGTCCGCGCCCACCAGCGCGATGCGACGATGACGAGGGGCGGTGAGGCCGTGCAACCGTTCCGCATCGACATTTCCGACGATGTCCTGCAGGACCTGCGCACGCGCCTGGCGCGCACCCGCTGGCCCGAGGCCGAATGCGTGCACGACTGGAGCCAGGGCATCCCGTTGGATTACACCCGGGCGCTGGCCGGTTACTGGGCCGACGGATACGACTGGCGCTCGCGCGAGGCCGCGCTCAACCGCTTCGAGCAGTTCACCACCGAGATCGACGGCCTGGACATCCATGTCATCCATCAGCGCTCGTTGCACGAGGACGCGTTCCCACTGCTGATCACCCACGGCTGGCCCGGCTCGGTCGTGGAGTTCCACAAGGTGATCGAGCCGCTGACCAACCCGGCGTCCGGGCGCGCCGAGGACGCGTTTCACGTGGTGTGCCCGTCGCTTCCGGGTTACGGATTCTCCGGGAAACCCAGCAGCACCGGGTGGGGCGTCGAACGGATCGCGCAGGCGTGGGAGACGCTGATGGGCCGCCTGGGCTACCAGCGATACGGCGCGCAGGGGGGCGACTGGGGCGCGGCCGTCACCACCCAGATCGGCCGGAATCGCGGCCGCTGCGCCGCCATCCACCTCAACATGCCGATCGGGCGCCCGACCCCCGAAGCGCTGAAGAACCCGACCGAAGAGGAACAGCGGGCCCTGGCCGCGCTGGCCGAGCACCGCAAGTGGGGCACCGGCTACTCCAAGCAGCAGTCCACCCGGCCGCAGACACTGGGCTATGGGCTCCTCGATTCGCCGGTAGGCCAGCTGGCGTGGATCGTGGAGAAGTTCTGGGCCTGGATGGATTGCGACGGCAACCCGGAGAACGTGCTGACGCGAGACGAGCTGCTGGACAACGTCATGGTGTACTGGGTGACCGGCACGGCCGCCTCCTCGGCCCGTCTGTACTGGGAGAGCTTCCGGTCCTGGGGCAACCTGGATCGTGTCGAATTGCCCACGGGCGTCGCGGCTTTCCCTGGTGAGCTGTTGAAGCCGCCGCGGTCCTGGTGCGAACCCGTCTACAACATCACGCACTGGACGGCCATGCCGCGCGGCGGGCATTTCGCCGCGTTCGAACAGCCGGAGCTGTTCGTCGACGACGTCCGCGCGTTCTTCGCCACTGTTCGCTGAGCGGCCCCGGTGCCCGACGGGATATGGCTGTATGGCTGAACTGATAAGGTCAGCCATATGAAGACCACCGTGAATCTCCCGGACGAGCTGTTACGCGAGGCGCAACAACTCGCCCGCCGGGAGCAGACGACTTTGCGGGAGTTGATCGAGAGCGGCCTGCGCGCGGTGATCAAGCAGCGCTCCGGCGCCGAGTCTTTCGTACTCACCGACGCCAGCGTCGACGGGCAGGGCTTGCAGCCGGCGTTCCGCGGCGCCTCGTGGGAGAAAATCCGCGACGAGATCTACGCCAACCCGGCATGATCGCCGTCGACACCAATATCTTGGTCTATGCCCATCGGCGGGACTCCGAGTTTCACTCGGCCGCGTCCGCACGTATCAAGACCCTTGCCGAAGGCAAATCCGCATGGGCGGTTCCCTGGCCATGCCTGCACGAATTCTTCGCGATAAGCACACACCCGAAGATCTACAGCCCGCCGAGTTCGCAGAGTCAAGCCATCGCACAAGTCGATGCGTGGCTGGAATCGCCTTCCCTGTCCGTGCTCGGCGAGCCCGCGGGCTACTGGCAACGGCTCAAGACGATGCTCGCTGCCGGGAAGGTCATCGGCTCGATGGTGCACGACGCGCACATAGCGGCATTGTGCGCGGCGCACGGCGTGCGCGAATTATGGTCCGCTGATCGAGATTTCGGCAGGTTCGGCTCCGCAGTCGTGGTGAGGAACCCGTTGGTTGGCTAACGGCAGAAACCCTCGCCACATGCGGATCACCCGCAGTGCCGGCGTGCTGGCCGGCTATCTGGCCGACGTCGTCCTGGGTGACCCGAAGCGCGGTCATCCCGTTGCCCTGTTCGGCGGCGCCGCGGCCCGGTTGGAGCGGGTGAGCTACCGCGACAGCAGGGTTGCGGGGGCAGCTCACGCGGGCGTGCTGCTCGCCGCGGTGAGCGCGCTGGGCGCGGCCGCGGGCCGGGCCGGCGACCGCGGCGGCCGGGCCGGGGCGATCGCGACGACCGGGGCGGCCACCTGGGTGGCCCTGGGGGGAACATCGCTGACGCGTACCGGCCTGCACATGTCGGGGCTGCTGGATCGCGGCGACGTCGACGCCGCGCGGGCGCTGTTGCCGGCGCTCTGCGGGCGCGACCCGGCCGCGTTGGATGTGGCGGGCCTGACGCGCGCGGCGCTCGAGTCGGTCGCCGAGAACACTTCCGACGCCGCGGTCGCCCCGCTGCTGTGGGCGGCGGCGGGCGGCTCGCCCGCGGTGCTGGCCTACCGGGCCGTCAACACCCTGGATTCGATGATCGGCTACCGCTCGCCGCGTTACGCCCGGTTCGGTTGGGCAGCAGCGCGATTGGACGATGCGGCGAACTATGGCGCGGCGCGGGTGACCGCCGCTCTGGTGGTGGCGTGCGCGCCGCTGGTGGGCGGATCGCCGTCGGGTGCGGCGCGGGCATGGCGCCGCGACGCCGCCGCCCACCCCAGCCCCAACGCCGGCGTGGTCGAGGCGGCCTTCGCCGGGGCGCTGGGCGTGCGGCTCGGCGGGCCCACCCGGTATCGGCACGAGCTGGAGGTGCGGCCCTCTCTCGGAGACGGCCGGGAGCCCGGCGTGGCCGACCTGCGCCGCGCGGTGGCGCTGTCGTCGGTGCTGCAGGCGGCCGCGGCAGCCCTCGCCGCGGCATTGGCCTACCGCCGACGGCCGTAGCGGTCGGCGAGTTTCTCCTCGACGGTCTGCGGGGGCGGTGGTGCCGCGCCGGCCGGCGGCGTCTGTTGCTGCTTTTCCCGGCGGCGGGCCCGCAGCTCGGCGTAGACGAAGTAGCCCAGACCGATCGGCGCGAGGATGCCGAACGAGATCCACTGGATGCCGTAGGACAGGAACGGCCCGGCATCCAGATGCGGAATGCCGACGACGCCGAGCCCGCCGGGCTGGTCCTCGACCAGCTGCAGGTACGACCCGGCCAGCGTGACCCCGGTCAGGGTGGCGACCTGCTCGGTGTTGATCGAATACACCTGCTCGAAGCCGTCTTTGACGAACGGCGCCTTGTCCCGGGCGACCGGTTCGGAGTCGCGAAGGCGTGCCGTGATGGTCACGGTCTGCTGCGGTGCCGGGGGGATCGGGGGCACGTGCGAGCCCTGCTCGGGTCGCACGTAGCCGCGGTCGACCAGGACGGTGGGCCCGTCGTCGACGGCGAACGGTGCGAGCACCTCGAACGCGGGATCGCCCTCGATGACGCGCAGCCGGGCCAGCACCCGAACGTCGGCCAGATAGTGCCCGGTCGCCGTCACCCCGCGCCACTGCGCGTCGGGTGCCGACGAATCCTGATGCGGCAGAAGTGTTCTCACAGGCACCGGGGCGGTGTTGAGGGACTGCTCGATCTGGTGGTTCTCCCGTGTGGTCCTGCTGTTCTTTCCCAGCTGCCACGGCGCGAGCACTGTGAAGCACAGGTAGGTGAAGGCGATGACCACCAGGGCCAGCGCTATCCAGCCCGGCCGCAGCAGGAACGCCAGGCCCCGCGCCACACGAGGCATCAGCCCGGTCCGTTCCGCGCGAGCCGGTCGTCGACCCAGGCGTGCAGGCCGGGCAGGGCGGCCTCGATGACGGTGTAGACGGCTTCGAAATCCTCGTGTTCGCCGCAATAAGGGTCCTCGACGTCGGGCGTGTGAGCGCCCGATCGCGGGTCGAATGATCGCAGCATCCGCAGCCGCTGCGGCTCCACACCCAGGTGTTGGAGCATCCGCAGATGGTTGCGGCTCATGGCCACCACCAGATCGGCCGCCAAGTGTTCGGGGCCGACCTGGGTGGCGCGGTGGTCGGTGGGGATGCCGTGATCGCGCAGGACGCGGGCCGCCCGCGCGTCGGCGCTGCTGCCGACGTGCCAGTCGCCGGTGCCTGCGCTGCTCACCCGCACCTTCTCGCCCAGCCCGCGCCGCCGCAGCTGGTCGGCGAACATCTTGTCGGCCATCACCGAGCGGCAGATGTTGCCGGTACAGACGAACGTGACGTGCAGCGGCTCGCGGTCAGACACCCAGCACCCTCCGCAGCTCGGCCACCGTCGCCGCGTGCGTGGCACCCTCGCCCAACCCGCCAGGGAAGTCGGACTGCCCGTAGCCCCAGCCCACCACCACGGTGTCGATGCCGTGGTCGGCGGCGCCGGCGACGTCGTGGCTACGGTCGCCCACCATCAGCACGCGCTCGGGCAGCGGCGCCAGCTGCGCCAGCGCGTGGGCCAGGACGTCGGTCTTGGTGCTGCGCGAACCGTCCGTGCTGGCTCCCGCGATCACCTCGAAGTACTCGTCGAGCCCGAAGTGGGCGAGGATGCGCCGGGCCGTCGGCTCGGCCTTGGAGGTGGCCACGGCCAGCCGGACGCCGGCCGCGCGCAGATCGGCCAGCAGCGGTTCGACGCCGTCGAACAGGCTGTTCATCGCCCAGCCCCGCGCGGCGTAGTCGCTGTAGTAGGCAGCGATCGCCTCCTCGGTGTCCTCGCCGAGGCCCAGCGTGCGCAGCGTGGCGTGCATCGGCGGGCCGACGAGCCGGGCGGCCAGGTCACCGTCGGGCACTGCGGCGCCGACCCGTTCCAGGGCGTGCCGGAAGCTGGCCGCGATCCCCTCCGCGGAATCGGTCAGCGTGCCGTCGAGGTCGAAGATCACCAGCTGCGCCATCACCATGCTGCGTGTCACCCGACCATTGTCCCTGATTCCGGTTGTCCCCGACGTTGCTGCGGCCTGCCACGACGGACCACTAGTGTTTCACGGATGGCGAGTCTGCAGCCGAGCCCGCCTGCGGCGGCGCGTTACCACGGTGATGAGGCCGTCGCTCCCGGGATGCTCGATTTCGCCGTGAACGTCCGCGGCGC
Organism: Mycobacterium sp. TH-M106; assembly: GCF_057473765.1. Taxonomy (NCBI): domain Bacteria; kingdom Bacillati; phylum Actinomycetota; class Actinomycetes; order Mycobacteriales; family Mycobacteriaceae; genus Mycobacterium; species Mycobacterium sp. TH-M106. The sequence continues at coordinate 18,172 of NZ_JBYCLE010000037.1, forward strand.
GCGGCCGCCGCAGTGGCTGGTGCGGCGGCTGGCCCAGCGGCTGGACGACCTGGCCCGGTACCCCGGCTCCGACGACGTGCACCGCGCGCAGGACGCGGTGGCCCGCCGGCACGGCCGCGCCCGCGACGAGGTCCTGCCGCTGGCCGGTGCGGCGGAGGCCTTCGCGCTGTTGAGCAACCTGCGTCCGGCCTGCGCGGTGGTCGTGGCACCCTCGTTCACCGAGCCGGCGGCGGCCTTGACCGCGGCCGGGGTGCCGGTGCACCACGTCGTGCTCGAGCCGCCGTTCACCCTCGTCGGCGTGCGGCCACCGGAGGACGCCGACCTGGTCGTGGTGGGCAATCCGACCAACCCGACCTCGGTGCTGCACACCCGCGAGCAGCTGCTGGCCTGGCGCCGGCCCGGGCGGATCCTGGTGGTCGACGAGGCGTTCGCCGACGCGGTGCCCGGTGAGCCGGAGTCGCTGGCCGGCGAATCGCTGCCCGACGTGCTGGTGCTGCGCAGCCTGACCAAGACGTGGGCGCTGGCCGGGTTGCGGGTGGGCTACGCGCTCGGCGCGCCGGGGCTGTTGGCGCGGCTGAGCGCGCAGCGGGCACACTGGCCGGTGGGAACGTTGCAGCTGACCGCGATCGCGGCCTGCTGTGATCCGACGGCGGTCGCCGACGCGGAGGCGCAGGCGGTGCGGCTGGCGGGGTGCCGCGCCGACATGGCTGCCGGTCTGCAAGCGGTGGGTGCCCAGGTGCTCCCCGGCCGGGGGCCGTTCGTGCTGTTCCGCCACCCGGATGGTATCTGGATACGAGAAGTGTTGAGAGACAAGGGGATTGCCATCCGCCGCTGTGATACATTCGTCGGCTTGGACGAGCGTTACCTGCGGGCGGCGGTGCG
>NZ_JBYCLE010000038.1:0-1221 GCF_057473765.1 Mycobacterium sp. TH-M106
TGGTGTCGGTGCTGATGCGCTGCAGCAACGGCACGCCGAACGCGAAGGTCTTGCCCATGCCGGTGCGGGCCTGGCCGATCAGGTCGTCGCCGCCGAGCGCGAGCGGCAACGTCAGTTCCTGGATTGCGAACGGGTGCTCGATGCCGTCGTCGGCGAGCGCGCGCACAATTTCGTCTCGAACGCCAAGCTCGGCAAAGGTCAGTGGGTGCGTGGAATGGGCGGATTGCGGGGTCGAGATAAGCGGGGTCATGCGTGTGAAGGGTGCCTTTCGATGTCGGCTCGGTATCGATCAGGTCGATCGCGTCGCGGTTTCGGGCGCACACGCTGTGACGGTCAATACGCAGCCGATTCGCGGGCCCTGCGCTCGTGGGGAGGCGGCCCAATTGCGTGCACGCACATTTCTTCGGCAGCAGCCATTCCGGCCCGGAACAAGCCCGGGACAAGCCCGGAAAAAGCAGTGCCTGCCGCTGATACTACCTGTCCGTGCTCTGCTGCCTGCCTTCGGCCGCGTCAGGCGCCCAGGCACGTTCTACAGTGTGGCCATGAGTTCGCCCCTGAGTTCGCCCCTGAGTTCGTCCCTGCCCGCCGATCCGGTGGCAGCCGCGCCGCAGGCATCGCAGCTGCGGCTGTCCACCGACCACCCGGGCGTCAACGAGTTGTTCGCGCTGCTCGCCTACGGTGAGGTGGCGGCGTTCTACCGGCTCACCGACGAGGCGCGAATGGCACCCGACTTGGGGGGCCGGATCTCGATGGCCAGCATGGCCGCTGCCGAGATGGGGCACTACGACCTGTTGCGTGAGGCCCTGGAGCGACGTGGGGTCGACGTGGTGGCGGCGATGGCGAAATACACCCCGGCGCTGGACGGCTATCACCGGCTGACCATGCCCAGCACCTGGCTGGAGGCCCTAGTGAAGACCTATGTCGGCGACGCGCTGGCCGCCGACTTCTACCTGGAGATCGCGGACGGGATGCCGGACGAAGTGGCCGACGTGGTACGCGCGGTGCTGGCCGAAACCAAGCACTCCCAGTTCGTCGTCGCCGAGGTGCGTGCCGCGGTGACGGCCAGCGCCAGGCAGCGCAGCCGGCTGGCATTGTGGGCTCGCCGGCTGCTCGGTGAGGCGATTACCCAGGCTCAGTACGTGCTGGCCGACCACGACGAACTCGTCGACCTGGTGATGTCCGGGCCCGACGGCCTGACCCACCTGGCCGGGTTCTTCGACC
>NZ_JBYCLE010000039.1:0-19316 GCF_057473765.1 Mycobacterium sp. TH-M106
GCGTCAGTAGCCGCCCTGGTTTTCGAAGATCTTTCGCGGATTGTCGACCAGCATGGTGCGCAGCTGCTCGTCGGTGACGCCGCGCTCTTTCAGCGCAGGGATCACGTCGTTGTGAATGTGCAGATAGTGCCAGTTCGGGGCGGCCACCGGTATCAGCTCCTCCGGCAGCGCGTCGAAATAGCAGCTCGCGTCCTGCGACAGCACCATCTTGTCGGCATGACCGCGCTCGCACATCCGCGCCACCGTGTTCACCCGGTCCTCGAACGGCAGGATGAGGTCGATGCCGAACCGGTCCATGCCGAGGTAAGAGCCGGCCGCGACTAGCTCTTCGAGATAGCCCAGGTCTGTGCTGTCACCTGAGTGCCCGATCACCACGCGGGACAGGTCCACCCCCTCGTCGGCGAAGATGCGCTGCTGTTCGAGCCCGCGCCGCAGCCCGGCGTGGGTGTGGGTGGAGATCGGCACCCCGGTGCGACGGTGCGCCTGCGCGACCGCGCGCAGCACCCGTTCCACACCGGGCGTGACGCCTGGCTCGTCGGTGGCGCATTTGAGGATCGCGGCCTTGATCCCGGTGTCGGCAATGCCTTCTTCGATGTCTCGGACGAACATGTCGGTCATGACCTCCGGGCCGTCGAGCATGGTGCCCGGCCCGAGGTAGTGGAAGCAGAACGGCACGTCGTTGTAGGTGTATACGCCGGTGGCGACGATGATGTTCAGTTCGGTGGCGGCAGCAACGCGGGCGATGCGGGGGATGTAGCGGCCCAGCCCGATCACGGTGAGGTCGACGATGGTGTCCACCCCGGCGGCTTTCAACGTGTTGAGCCGCTCGATGGCATCGGAAACTCGTTTCTCCTCGTCCCCCCAGGCTTCCGGGTAGTTCTGGGCGATCTCGGTAGTCATGATGAAGACGTGTTCGTGCATCAGCGTGACGCCGAGATCGGCGGTGTCGATTGCTCCGCGTGCGGTGTTCAGTTGCGGCATGGGTTGATGGTAGGCGTCAAAGGTCTGGTGATACCCGGCAGACACCTAGAGGTGTGAAGCCAGTCACACTAGAATGACCAGTGGTCATCAAAGTGAGGTGGAGTCAATGCCGACGGTGACGTGGGCGCGTCTCGACACGATACGGCGCGCAGCGGTGATGGCGGCCGCCGAAGCAGAGTTCGCCGCGCACGGGTTCTCTCGGGGCAGCCTGAACGCCATCGCCCGACGCGCGGGAGTCGCCAAGGGCAGCCTGTTCCAATACTTCGCCGACAAACGCGATCTGTACGCGTTCATCGCTGACGTCGCCAGTGGTCGGGTGCGGTCCTACATGGAGGACCGCATTAGCGAGCTGGATGCCAGCAGATCGTTCTTCGACTTTCTCACCGACCTGCTCGACGCCTGGGTCGCCTACTTCGCCGATCATCCTCGGGAGCGGGCGCTGCATGCCTCGGCGAGTTTTGAGGTCGACACCGACGCCCGGATCAGCGTTCGATCCGTCATGCACCGCCATTACCTGGAAGTCTTGCGCCCGCTGGTGCGTGACGCGCACGTTCGTGGCGATCTACGGGCGGATTCTGACACCGATGCGTTGTTGTCGCTGCTGTTGATGATCTTTCCGCATCTGGCGCTGGCACCCTATGTGCGCGGGGTCGATCCGGTTCTCGGGCTCGACGAGCCTACCCCCGAACAGCCGGCACTGGCCGTGCGGAGGCTCGTCGCCGCGCTTTCGGCCGCATTCGGCAGCGAAAGCCCCAGCAATCAACCCGATTTCAAGGAGGTCATCATATGACACGCACCCACTATGGCTCGCTGGCCGCAGGCGGGCTTAACTGGGATAGCCTGCCGCTCAAGCTGTTCGCGGGGGGTAACGCGAAATTCTGGAATCCCGCCGATATTGACTTCTCCCGCGACCGGGCGGACTGGGACTCGCTGTCGGACCGGGAACGTGACTACGCCACCCGGCTGTGTGCCGAGTTCATCGCCGGCGAGGAAGCGGTTTCCGAAGACATCCAACCGTTCATGGCCGCGATGCGGGCCGAGGGCAGGCTGGGCGACGAGATGTATCTCACCCAGTTCGCGTTCGAGGAAGCCAAACACACCCAGGCCTTCCGGTTGTGGCTGGACGCCGTCCGGATGACCGACGATCTGCACGGTTTCCTCGACGAACTGCCTTCCTACCGGCAGATCTTCAACAAGGAGCTGCCGGAATCGCTGAACATGTTGTCGACGGATCCCTCACCGGCATCCCAGATTCGGGCGTCGGTGACGTACAACCACTTCGTCGAGGGCACGTTGGCGTTGACCGGCTACTACGCCTGGCACAAGATCTGTGTGGAACGCGGCATTCTTCCCGGCATGCAGGAACTGATCGGACACATCGCTGACGACGAGCGACGCCATATGGCGTGGGGCACCTTCACCTGCCGCCGCCACGTCGCCGCCGACGACGCCAACTGGACGGTATTCGAAACGCGGATGAACGAGCTCATGCCGCTGTTAGTGAGTCTCACCGAGGAGGGCGATGCGCTCTACGGTGACGATGTCCCGTTCGGTCTGTCAAATGACGAGTTACTGCAGTACGGCACCGACAAGGGCATGCGCCGGTTTGGCACGATCAGCAGCGCCCGCGGCCGCCCGGTCGCTGAGATCGACCTGGATTACTCACCGCTGCACTTGGAGGACACCTTCGCCGACGAGGACGCGAAGGCCTTGGCGGCCTCGGTGTGATTTCGCCGAGATCGACGTTAGCGTTGACCGCAATCGAATTTGATAGCGCCGGAGTCGATTTCGGTGCCGACAGGTCGTGGCTTATCCCACGCAGTCATCCCACCCAGACCGTCTTGAGGTTGCAGAACTCGCGGATTCCGTGCCCGGAGAGTTCCCGGCCATACCCGGAGCGCTTGACCCCCCCGAACGGCAGCCCAGGATACGACGTCGTCATCCCGTTGACGAAGACCTGACCGGCTTCGATCTCGTCGACGAAGCGGCGCTGCTCGGCCTCGTCGGCGGTCCAGGCGTTGGAGCCCAGTCCGAACGGGGTGGCGTTGGCGATGTCGATGGCTTCGTCGATATCGGCGGCACGGTACACCGAGGCGACCGGACCGAACAGCTCCTCGGTGAAGATCGCCATGTCGGAGGTGATGTCGGTGATCACCGTCGGCGGGTAGAACCAGCCGGGGCGCTCGAGTCGCTTTCCGCCGCAACGGATCACCGCGCCCGCGGCGGCGGCCGCCTCGACCAGCTCCTCGATGTCGACGCGGCCCTGCTCGGTGGCCAGCGGTCCGACGTCGGTGTCCGGGTCGGCCGGGTCGCCAACCCGCAGCGCTGCCATCTTGGCGGTGAACTTCGCGACGAAGTCGTCGTAGACGTCGGTGTGCACGATGAATCGCTTGGCGGCGATGCACGACTGGCCGTTGTTCTGTATCCGGCCCGCGACCGCAGTGTCGACCGCGGCGTCCAGATCCGCCGACGGCATCACGATGAACGGGTCGCTGCCGCCGAGTTCGAGAACGGTGTGCTTGATCTCATCGCCGGCGATTGCCGCAACCGACCGCCCGGCCAGCTCGCTGCCGGTCAGGGTGGCGGCGGCCACCCTGGGATCGCGCAGAATCCGCTCCACCGCGCCGGACGGGATGAGCAATGTCTGGAAACAGCCGTCGGGGAAGCCGCCGCGGGCGAGCACGTCCGCGAGGTACAGCGCGGTCTGCGGCACGTTGGAGGCATGTTTGAGCAGCCCCACATTGCCGGCCATCAGCGCAGCCGAGGCGAACCGCACCGCCTGCCAGAGCGGGAAATTCCACGGCATGACGGCCAGGATCACCCCGAGCGGCTGGTATCGGGCGAACGCTTTCGACGCGCCGACCGCAGCCGCGTCGGCCGGCTCGTCGGCCAGCAGCGCTTCGGCGTGATCGGCGTAGTAACGAAAGCCTTTGACGCTCTTGAGGGCCTCGGCCCTGGCCGAGGCCAGCGTCTTGCCCATCTCCAGGGTCATCATCTCCGCGACCGGGTCGGCTTCGGCCTCCAGCAGGTCGGCGGTGGCGTGCATCCAGCGGGCACGCTGCGCGAAGCTGGTGCGACGGTAGCCGACGAACCGGTCGGCCGCGCGTGCTATTGCGGCGTCGACCTCCTCGGCGGTGGCCGCGGCGAACGTCTTGACTGTCTCCCCGGTGGCCGGGTTGATCGTGGCAATCGGCGATGCGGGCCCTGATGCCGGCACGGTTTCCTCCTCTGGCGATGCAACTGCGTGATGGGTGCACCGTCCAGCCTGCCACCACCTGGGTGCGACGCACCGTTGTCACCGGCGTCATCGGGGAAGACGGCCTGATCGCGTAGGCTCTAGGCAGCAGACGAGGCAGAGCACGCCGACAGGAATACACCCCCGATGCGCTTCAACCCCCCACCCAATTGGCCGCCGCCGCCGCCCGGTTGGGCGCCGGACGGCAGGTGGGCACCGGATCCGTCGTGGCCGCCACCGCCGCCCGGCTGGCAGTTCTGGGTCGATGACTCGGCACCCGGGGTCGCGCCTGGGTATCCGCCCGGATACTCGCCGCAACAGCCGGACCAATGGCCGGACCTGCCACCTCGACCGCCACAGCGGCCCGGGCGGCGAAAGGCACTCTGGGTAGCACTCGTGTCGGCCACCGTTGCCACCATAGCCGTCACCGCCGCCGTTTCGATATTCGTGGTGGGCCTTGGCCGACGGCCGACGAGCGCCGACGCGGAAAAGGCATCGAAAAAGCCCGATATCACCCAGTTGACCAGGGATCTTCTCGTCGACAAGTCGGCGTTCCCCGAGTTCAACGGCGGCCGACGCAAGAGTGGACTCGGCAGCAATGATCGGCAGGCATCGGGGATGTCGAACTTCTCTATCAGCCCGCAAGAATGCTCTGAATTCTATGGTTACCCGGAATCGGCTACGCAGACGGCGTATGCGACCGCGTCCAAGATGGATGCCAACGGCCCGAGTTCACTGGAGGTGCACCTCGCCATCATCCCGAGCCAGCCAGATCTCAAGGACCGTGTGGAGAAATGCCAGTCGTTCACGGTGTCTCTGGAGTTACTCGGCCGGACGCTGACGTTCGACGCCCAACTGGAACCACTCGAGGCGTCGGGCGTACCGCCGTGGGCGGTCGCGACCGTGATGAAAAGCTCCGCCTCGCCCTTCCCCGGAATTCCCATTTCGGTGTCGATGGCGACCGCCACAATCTCGGGGTATTACCGCGGTGTGCTCGTCGTCGCCGGTTATGACGTGTTCAATCGCCGCGGCAAAAACAACGCAACCCTCCCCGCCGACGGTGTCGACGACCTGGTCAGGCTGTTCGACGCCCAGATCCAGAAGCTGGAGGCCGCGCCGTGACAGCGTCACCGGTGCCGACTGCACACCACGCGATGTCAGGAGACGAGGCCGCTGAGATCGCTGCCGATCTGCGTCGCCGCATTCGCGAGCACGTCGTACTCTAGGCCGCCGGCCAGGGTGATCAGGCCGACATCGGCCGCGAACGGAAATCCAATGGCGTCGAGCGGATGGGCGAGGTTGTCCTGGATGAGCTCGAGGTCGTAGGCAGGGACACTGGTCAGCAGGGTGTTCGTGATGTCCGCGGTCGGGAAGAGCGTGTTATATGCCGCCTGAACCACGTTCTGCAGCGTGGCGGCCGTGTCGGTGAGGCCGGTGAGGCCGGTGAGCGAAGTTGACAGCGACGCCGCGTCCACCGGCGCCGGCGACCCGCCGGACGTGATGTCGCTGACCGCCTTGCTGAATCCCTGGTTGGCTCCGGCGACCAACTCGTCGAACACCGTGGCCGGGTTGACGTCAGGGAACAGCCCGATCGGGGTAGGCGCGTCCGCCGGGGTCGAGTAGCCTACGTCGGCGGCGCCGTAACCCAAGTTCACCAGCACCTTTAAGTCCGGCTGAAGCAGATCGGCAAGCGGGTTGCCCAGCACGGGCATATTGCGCAGCGGCTCCAGAAGCGGCAGATTGTCCTCCGGAATCAGGAAGTAGCGGGTGGAGTCGCTGGCCCCCAACGGAATAGCGTCCGCAACCGCCGCAGTCGAGATAGTCGGGTAGGTGTCATGCAGGTGTTCTATTCCGGCGACCGCGTTGAGGTCGGCCAGCAGGTTGATCGGGTAGCGGGGGAAGTCGGAGACACCGTCGTACTCGATGGTGTAGATGTCGGTCGCATATGGCGTGTCGGGAGGAGTTGCGCCGTAGAACGGGATACCCAAACTCGTCGAATCCAGGCCGTAAAAGCGTTCCAGCAGGCCGCCGTTGGGCGCGTCGGGGTCACCGGCCAGAACGAAACTGAGCTGGTCCGGGCTCACTGGCGTCGACGCCGTCCCACCTGGGCCGGCGGTGCCGTCCGCGAGCTGCTGCATGGCCAGTGAGGCGATGGTTGCGCTCTGGCCGTAGCCGAACACCGTGACGTGGTCTCGGTGCGCGACTTGCTGCAGGACCGAGCTGTTGAGGTTGCTGACACCCTCGGCCACTGACACATCGAACGGCAGGCTCTGCAGACCGGTCAACGGATTGGACCCCGCCGGGGTGAACAGCGGCTGCTGGCTGACTTCGGCGGGCAGGGCGGGCAGGTATCGCTGCGAAACGTCATTCAGGTAGCTCTCCGAGGGTATCGGCTGGCCGCCGGGGCCCATGATCAAGGCCGTGTCCGGCGCCGGGGTCGACGGGTCGGCCGCCGGTGCCGATGTTTCGGCCGGCACCACCTCCGCCACGGCGGAGTCCGCCGTCGCCGAACCGGCCGTCGTCGGCGACACCAGTTCGGCAGCGGCTTTCGCGAGATCTCCTAGGGTGTGAAACCCCGCCAAGCCCACCGTTTCAATTCCGTTGATTGCCGCACCCGACTGCAGCTGCAGCACTGGCTGCAGCAGCTCCGAATAGTCGAAGGACAACATCCCGGACAGGGTGTTGATGGCCTCGATCAGCCCGGCCAGCGGACCCGACGGGACCGGCGTGAGGTTGGACAACGCAGCGATCGGGTCGTATTCGCCCTGCAGGGTTTGGTGTGCTCCCGGACCCAGCAGGTCCGACAACACCGAGATGTACGACAGGGAATTCGGGAAGCCCGATACCACCGACGACAGGAACGACGCGGCCTGCGACAGATCCGACGGCAGCGTCGACGGTAGTTGCGCGAGATCGGTGGTGAACTTGGCGATACCCTGTTGGGCGCCGGCGAGCAGTTCGTGGATGAGGGTGGCCAGATTGACGTCGGGGAACATTCCGGTTGGCGTGGTTCCCGGCGTCGTGTAACCAACGTTTTCGGGTCCGTAGCCCAGATTGACGAGCACCTTCAAGTCCGGTTGCAGCAGGTCGGCCAGGGGCGTCCCGAGGATACTCAGGACCGGGGTGTCCCGCAGCAGGTCCAGCAGCGGCAGATTCGCGGTCGGGATCAGGTACTCCGTGGTGTTGCCGGCGGTGGCCAACGGGAACGCGGTATCCAGTTGAGCTTGGGTGAGGGCCGGATAGCTGGAGTGCACGTACAGGAAACCGAGTGCTGCGTTGAGCTCTGCCAAGACGTTGCTCGAGTACACCGGGGGGTCGGCGACACCGTCGTACTCCAGCGTGTAGATGTCGGTCGCATACGGCGTGTCGGGCAGTGCCGCGACGGTGCCTCCGGGGTCGCCGATGAAGACGAAGTGCAGCTGGTCGGCGGTCGGCGTGCCGGGGATGTGATTCGCCAAATCCGCCGCGAGGTTCTCCTCTTCCTGGGTGGCGATCCCGGCGCTTTGCGAGTACCCGAAAACAACGACAGCGTTTCCGGCCGCGACTTGCTGGTCGATCTCGGCGTTCATCATCGTCAAACCCTGGGAACCCGACGGGCCGAAGGCCAAACTCTTGATGCCGGTGAGAAAGTCGATCGGATAGAATCCCTCTGGCGTGAACGCGCTCTGGGCGTCGGCGACGGTGAATCCGGGCAAAATCGGGGTGACAAATCTCTGGGTGACGCCGTCAACGAAGACCGGCGGAGGTATCGGCAGGGCGCTGCCGCCGTACACCAGGATCGCGTCAGCCGGACTTGCGACGTCCGCGACTGAGCCCACGGAGTCCCCGAAGGCGAACGCCGCGTGCAGCACGGCCGTCAGCCCCAAGAGACTTGTCCCGGCGGTAGCCAGCAGGCCGCAACCCAGGAACCGGAACCTCGAACCCACCATCATCGACCCCTGTGAGCTCCCGAAAAGGCTGAAACCACCTATTAAACGATCTGAGCAGCATACGCGCCCGTCACTGTCTACGCAGCAGGGCGACCGCCGACGCCGCCAGCACCGCCACCGAAATCAGGGCCAGCAGTTGCACACTCGCCCAGTGGCCCGCGTAGCCGTCCACCGATCGCCACGGATGCCGGCTCAACAACGCCCCGGCGGCAATCAGCCCGCCCGCGCTGCACCCGAGGGTGACAGCGGCATAGGCGCGTCGTCGATGCCGCAGGCCGTACAGCAGGCCCAGGGCGGTGGCGAACACGGCGACCCCGGTCACCCCGGAGATCACCGCACCGGCCCCTAGCCCCAAGGTGACCGCCAGGCAACGCGGCGGCGTCCACGGGCGGGCCGGTGCGTCGTTGCGCCCAGACCGGGAACCGTTGCGCCGGGGCGCCCACCAGGCCAGCAGCGCCAACAGCGGCAGCAGTGCCAGCCCGCCGGCCAGGCCGGCGCGGTAGAGCCGGTTGGACTCGAAGGTCAGCGTGAGGGTGCCCCCGGTGTCCGGGGGCACCACCCAGCCCTGTTGCCATCCGTTGACGGCAATGGGCACCAGTCGGATGCCGTTGTCGGTGCGTGCCACCCAGCCGGGGTTGATGCTCTCCGGCACCACCAGCACCCGTGTCGCCGGTGCTGCGCCCACCCGCACCTCGCGCCGGGCCGCGCCCCACTCTCCGGTGGCGGCCGGCCGCACAGCGGGCCCGGCGGCTGCCCCGGCCGACAAGGGAGCGGACATTTGCGCGCTGTCGACGACGAACGCCGCGCCCGGGCTGATCAGCAGCTCCTGCTGACCGGGTGGCAGCGCGATCGGCCGGCGGTCGCACAGCTGGGCGGCCACCGGCTCGCCGTCCAGCAGTGCGCCCACGGTGGTGGAAATCGAGGTGTGCACGAACCGGCCTGCGATCGCGATGACCGGGCCCGCGTTATCACCATCGCAGCCGACGGTGACCTTGCGAGCTCGGTTGCGGGCCGAATCCGCCGGTGCGACGGGCGCGACGGGGCCGCCTTGCGCGCCGAGCACCGTGATCTCGGCCAGCCCCGGCGGTTTGAGCTGATCGAAACCCAGTGCCGTGCGGTCGATGACGTCCTCCCAGGCGAGCAGGCTTACCGTGACGGTGTCGGTCACCCGGGGCCGCAGCGGCACCGTCTGCGGGCCGGCATCGTCGGCGCCGGACAACTTGCGGACCTGCGGGCCGCCGCCGAGGTCGACGGCCACCAGCGTGGGGCGGGCCGGCACCGGCAACACGCCTGGGGTGAGCCGCAGCCCGGTCACCTCGACGGGCCGCGGCAAGGTGACGGTCAGGGTCGGTGCGGTCTTGTGTGCGGCGGCGTACTGCGGTGCCACCCAGGAGGTCGCCGGATCGCCGTCGGCGGCGGCGTAGGCGGAGCCTGCCAGGTCGAGCAGGTCGGCATCGCCACGCGCCCGCACGGTGCCCGGCTCGGCGATCAGGTCGGCCAGGTTGGGGCCCGGCCGGGGCCGCACCCAGATCGCGGGGGTCACCGACACCGGCCGTGCCACGCTCAGGGTGCGGCTGAAGGTGACCGGCTCCTCGGGTTCCAGGGCCATCGAAGCGGCGCAGTGCACCCCGTCCGGGCCGTTCGCGCAGCCCGGTCTGCCCAGCAACTCGGCACCCAGGTCCCACCGCGTGACGTCGGCACCGGGTGGCGGCGGGGGGACCAGCACGGTGTGCCGCACGTCGACCGGATGGGCGAATCCAGACGCGTCGTAGGAGGTGACCGAGAGTTCGGTGATGCCGAACTGCACCCCGGGTGAGCCGTCGTCGGTGCCGACCGCGGTGATCCGCACCCACGGTGTCTCGCCGTAGGGCAGCGCGGCGGTGAGCGGCTCGCCGGCGTGGTCGAACCGCAGCGTGGTGGTGCCGTTGACGGTGGAGATCTGCATCCGGCGGACTTGGGCGCCGACCGCGGTGGCGCTGGGTGTGACGGTGATGGTGCCGTTGGTGACCGGGTGGTCGAAATCCACCTGCAGCCATTGGCCGACCGCCGCCTGCAGTGCGTTGGACACCCAGGCGGTGGCCGGGTCCCCGTCGACCGCGGCGGCGGGCGATGTCGCCGGCGCGACGTCGGGCAGTGCGGTGGCATCCGAGGACGAGCTCGACGCGCTGAGCCGCCCGCCGGTCCAGCCGCCGAAGACGGTCGCGGCGGCGGCGGGATAGTCGGGCACCCGGCTGTGGGTGCGCCGGTTCTCGCCGGCGGCCCGGGTCGCCGACGAGTGGTCATCGACCCGCCCGTAGTCGGTCTCGCGGGCCAGCGGGGTGTCGGTGATCGTGACAACCGGCGCGCTCAGGCCGGCACCGCGAGCGTCGGCGGTCATCAGCACCGGGCCCAACGCGGGCTCGCCGCGCAGCCGGCGATGCTCGTCGAGCCGCAGCAGCACCTCCGGGCCGCCGTCGACACGGGGCATCCGGTCGGCGTCGGCCAGATACGGCACTCCCGGATTGCCGGCCCCGTCCGACGCCGCGGTGATCCGGTATATCTCTACCGGCGGATAGCGTGGACGCAGCCCGCTGTCGGAGACGAACCCGGGCACCGTGCCGGCGCCGACCGATGCGCCGAACTGCACCACCTTGTCCAGCCCCGGCGACCCATCCACGGCGCGGTGCACCAAGATCGGCCGGGCCGACCGAGAAGTGTCGGGGTCCAGGTCATTACGCAGCACCAGATACGAAATCCCTTGGCGGGCCAGCGTATCGGCCAACCCGGCCGAAGGGCGTCCCGCGGCGAACAACCGCTGCACCGAGTCCAGCGCCCGGATGGTCGGTGCCGGCGTCAGCGGGATCGAGTCGCGCACCCCCCACGGGCCGGTGCCGAGCACCTGCAGCGGCTCGTCATGGCTGGCACCCCAGGTCTGAGTAGCGAACGGGGCGCCGGGCACCACCAGCACGCGGCCGGAGGTGGGGGTTCCGGCGTTGTGCTCAGCGAGCCAGCTCGCGGCGTCTCGCCAGTACTGCGGCACGGCGGAGAACGCCCCGGGCGCTGTGAGCCGGCCGGTCCAGGCCAGCGACGTGCTGACCAGCAAGGCCACCAACACCACCACGCCCACCGCGGCGGGCTTGTGATGCTCGGGGTGGGTGAACGCGCGGCGCCATACCGGTGCGGGTGCGCTGCCCGGGAGCGGTATCCGGCCGAGAAGGTGCGCCAGCCCCAGCACCAGCGGAATCCGGATCACCGACTCCAGCTTGTGCATGTTGCGCAGCGGCGCGCCGGCACCGTCGAGAAATGCCTGCACCGGATGCGCCAGCGGCGAGCCGAGGTCACCGGCGTAACCGGCGGACAACAGCGTCACCCCGATCAGCAGCATCACCACCAGCCGTCCCGCGCCGGACACCCGCCGTCGCAGCAGTCCCGCCAGGCCGGCGAGTCCGGCGGCCGCGACCAGGCAGGTGCCCAGGATGATCACCGGGCGGGTGACCAGCGGTGCCCCGGCGGTGGCGCTGGGCGCCACGAACGGTGTCCAGCTGTGGGTGCCCCGCAACATCTCGACCAGAGATGTCCACCGGGTGGTCACGCCAGCGGATTCGATGAAGTCCAGAAACGGCGGACTGACCCGTCCCAGCAACACCAGCGCCACCAGCCACCACAGCGTCGCCAGCGTCAGCGACAGCAGCCACCACCCGGTGAACCGCCACCACAACCTGTTCGGCCGGTGACAGGCCCACCAGATCACCGCCGGCAGGCAACCTGCGAGCGTCGCGACCGCGTTGACGGCACCCATCAGCGCGACCGCGACCGCGGCCTGGGCGGCCAGCACCCGCGCCGGACGGTCTGAGCCTCGCAGTGCCCGGATGACCGGCAGCAGCACCCACGGTGCCAGCATCATCGGCAGCGTCTCCGAGGAGATCGACCCGAGGGTGGTCAGTACCCGTGGTGACAGCACGAACGCCGCCGCGGCGATCACCCGCGATGTCGGGCTGCCGACGTCGAGTGCTTCTGCCACCCGCAGAATCCCCCAGAACCCGACCGTCAGCAGCACCGCCCACCACACCCGCTGGGTCACCCAGCCCGGCAACCCCGCTAGCTCGCCGACCAGAAAGAAGCTGCCGTGCGGAAACAGATAGCCGTAGGCCTGGTTCTGCACCTGGCCGAACGGCAGGTCGGGGCTCCACAGGTTGACCGCGCGGGCCAGAAACCGCGCCGGGTCGGCGGTCAGGTCGAGTTTGGTGTCCGGGGAGATCTGTCCGGGAGACTGCGCGAGGCTGCCGATCAGAGCGACCGCGCCGACCAGCCACAGCCAGCGCCGCGACACCGGCACCGAGGCCGACGAGGCCGACGCTGAGGCCGACCCTGAGGCCGACGAGGCCTCCCCCATCCTTGCTGAGCGGCCCGATGGGGCTGTAGCGTGCAGCCCCGGGCTCTTAGCCGCGGTTGCCGTATTCCACCCGGTTCAGCACCGACGACTGCGGGTCGCCCCCGGAGATTTGCGGTTTGGTGTCTTGTTGCACCATCAGGGTGATGCCGAAGATCGCCGCGGCGCCCAGCAGCAGACCGACCACACAGCTGACGAATGCCGCCGCCACGAACTGGGGCATGGTCAGGCTCCTTCGATGATTCGGCGAGGGTGGGACCGGTGAATCCCGGACGTCAAACTAGCACGAGGAGAGAAGAGATTGTGCGGTCGGCGGGTGTCCGGTCGTGACAGCATGGTGCAATGTCGACGCGGGTGCTCAGACGGCTGCCGGGTCTGCTGCGCATGGTCTTGGCGATCCTGACAGTTGCCGCGCTTCCGGCGCTGGCGGCCTGCTCGCGCCGGATCGAGCAACACACGCCGCCTCCGGCCGGCCCGTTAGCCGGCCCACCCTGCCCGGAGCTGGCGGCGACACTCTCGGTCCGCGACAAGCTGGCCCAGCTTTTGATGGTCGGCGTCCGCGACGCCGCCGACGCCCGGGCGGTGGTTGCCGACCACCACGTCGGCGGCATCTTCATCGGCAGCTGGACCGACCTGTCGATGCTGACCGACGGCTCGCTGGACGAACTGAAAGAGACTGCCCGAGGTGCCAGTGCGTTGCCGCTGGCGGTGAGCGTCGACGAAGAGGGCGGCCGGGTGTCGCGGCTGGCGTCGCTGATCGGGGCGGTGCCGTCGGCGCGGGAGCTGGCGCGAACACGCACTGTTGAACAGGTATACGCACTGGCGCTCGATCGTGGCCGCGAGATGCGCAACCGGGGCATTACTGTCGACTTCGCGCCGGTGGTCGACGTGACCGACGCACCGGACGACACGGTGATCGGTGACCGGTCGTTCGGATCGGATCCAGAAAAAGTCACCGCCTACGCCGGGATGTACGCCTCCGGGCTGCGTGACGCCGGGCTGTTGCCCGTCCTCAAGCATTTCCCCGGCCACGGGCACGGCTCCGGGGACTCGCACACCGGCGGGGTCGCCACACCGCCGCTGGCCGTCCTGCACGACGACGACCTGGTGCCCTACCGGACGCTGATTACTCAGACCCCGGTCGCGGTGATGATGGGCCACCTGCAGGTCCCCGGATTGACCGGGAACGATCCGGCGAGCCTAAGCCCCGCAGCGGTGCAACTGTTGCGGGTCGGAACCGGCTATCACGCACCGCCGTTCGACGGCCCGGTGTTCAGCGACGACCTGTCCAGTATGGCTGCGATCAGCGAGCACTACGGGGTAGCCGAGGCAGTGCTGCGCACCCTGCAGGCGGGTGTCGACGTAGCGTTGTGGGTCACCACCGGCGAGGTGCCCGCGGTGCTGGACAGGTTGGAGCAAGCGGTGGCCGCGGGCGAGTTGACGGTGCCGGCGGTCGACGCCTCCCTGCGGCGGGTCGCCGCAGTCAAGAGTCCTGATTCGCACTGCGGCGGTTGACTCTTGAGTAATGGCGGTTGACTCTTGAGTAATATTGTGCGCTGTGGTGAGTATGAGTAAGAGCAAGCGGTTACCGCGGGCCGTCCGTGAGCAGCAGATGCTCGACGCAGCCGTGCAGATGTTCTCGATGAACGGCTACCACGAAACGTCGATGGACTCCATTGCGGCGGCAGCGCGGATCTCCAAGCCAATGCTCTACCTGTACTACGGGTCGAAAGAGGAGCTGTTCGGTGCTTGCCTGAACCGCGAGCTGGCCCGGTTCGTGGACAGCGTGCGCAATGGTATCAACCTCGAGCAGCGGCCAAAGGAATTGTTGCGCAACACGATCGTGTCGTTCCTGCGCTATATCGACACTAACCGGGCGTCGTGGATCGTGATGTACTCCCAGGCTACCAGCTCGCAGGCGTTTGCCCAGACCGTGCGCGAAGGTCGAGGGCGCATCATCGATCTGGTGGTCGGCATTCTGCGCGCTGGCACCCGAAACCCTCCGCGCGACAATGATTTCGAGATGATGGCGGCAGCACTCGTGGGTGCGGGTGAGGCAGTGGCCACCCGGCTCAGCACCGGTGATACCAGTGTCGACGAGGCGGCCGAATTGATGATCGACATGTTCTGGCACGGTCTACGGGGCAAGCCTGCCGACATCGCCGACACCGGGCCCAGAGTCGCCAGCGGCTCCAACTCAGCGAGTTGACTGCTACAGCTCCCGGGCCGCGCCGGTCAGGTACGGATAGCCTTTGGTGATGTTGCGCAGCGCCAGATCCCAGCCGCCGATGACCTGATCGACGTAAAGTCCGGGGTTGGCGGGCAGCAGCAGCGGCTTTCCGAACCGCACCGAGTAGGTCACCGAGTCCGGCAGCATACCTTCGATATTGGCCAATACCGCTGCGGCGGAGAACATCCCGTGAGCAATGACCGTCGGGAAGCCGAACAGCCTGGCACCGATCGGATTGGTGTGGATCGGATTGTGGTCGCCCCCCACCGAGGCGTAGCGGCGGATTCGGCCTGCGGTGATGCGCAGCACGGCGTGCGGCGGAGGAAGCTTGGGTTGTTTGACCGGGGGCGGTTTGGGCTCGTCGGACAAGCTAGTGCGTTGCCGGTGCAGAAAGGTGGTCACCTGATGCCAGGCGGCGTCGTTACCGACGGTGACATCGGTCACCACATCGACCAGCAGACCCCTGCGATGTTCGCGCAGGTTCTCCGCGTGCACCGCGATGCCGACGGTATCGGTCACCGCGATCGGCCGGTACCGGGTTATCCGGTTTTCGATATGCACCGATCCCATTGCAGCAAAAGGAAAGTCGGATCCGGTCACCAGTGACATCACCGTCGGGAACGTCAGGGCGAACGGATAGGTCAGCGGGACTGTATCGCCGTAGCGGAGCCCGGTGACCGCGGTGTACTCGGCGACGTTGGCGCGGTCGACGGAGAGCTCGTCGACCCGGAGCGTGCGGTCGGGCAAGGTGGGGTCGCGAGGGATGAACGGCAGCGCCCCGGCCGTGGCGCGCAGCAGGTTTCGGAGGCCGCTCGGCTGTGTCACGGTACTCATTGTCCAGCTCTCCCCCGCAAGCGGGAGGTAACCCCATCTCGGTTCGGTCCGATCCGCATCATCGCTGGACTCAGGCCCCCAGCATCGCCTGGCCGCAGACCCGGACGGTGTTTCCGGTGACGGCGTTGGAGGCCGGGTTGGCGAAGTAGGCGATGGTCTCGGCGACATCGACCGGCAGACCGCCCTGATACAGCGAGTTGAGCCGTCGGCCCACTTCGCGGGTGGCCAGCGGAATGGCAGCGGTCATCGCTGTTTCGATGAACCCCGGCGCTACCGCGTTGACGGTGATTCCCTTCCGGGCCAGCACCGGAGCCAGCGCCTCGGTCAAACCGATCATGCCGGCCTTGGTCGTCGCGTAGTTGGTCTGCCCGCGGTTGCCGGCGATTCCGGCCACCGAGGACAGGCCGATGACCCGGCCACCTTCGCCGATGCAGCCGTTGTCGACCAGACCTTCGGTAAGATGTTGCGGGGCCGCTAGATTGACCGCGATCACCGCGTCCCAGCGGGCATCGTCCATATTGACCAACAGCTTGTCGCGGGTGATCCCGGCGTTGTTGACCAGGACGTCGGCCCGCCCCCCGTGATGCTCACGCAGGTGGTCGGTGATTTTCTCCACGGCATCCGCCGCCGTGACGTCGAGGGTCAGCGCGGTGCCGTCGACTCGGGTGGCGGTGCGGGTCAGTGCTTCGGCGGCACCCTCGACGTCGACCGCCACGACGGCGGCACCGTCGCGGGCGAACACCTCGGCGATGGTGGCCCCGATGCCGCGGGCTGCGCCGGTGACCACCGCCACCTTGCCGGCCAGTGGCTTGTCCCAGTCCGCCGGTGGCGTCGCATCGGCGGCGCCGACGGTAAACACCTGCCCGTCGACGTAAGCCGAGCGGGCCGACAGGATGAACCGCAGGGTCGATTCCAGGCCGGTGGCGGCCGGCTTGGCGTCCGGTGACAGGTACACCAGTTGCGCCGTAGCCCCGCGGCGCAGCTCTTTGCCCAGCGAGCGGGTGAAACCCTCGAGCGCACGCTGGACGATGCGCTCATCGACGCTGCCCGCGCGATCCGGGGTGGTGCCGACGACCACGATGCGGCCGCAGCGGCCCACATTGCGCAGCAGCGGGGTGAAGAAATCGTGCAGCGCCGCCAACCCGGCTGGTGAACTGATGCCGGTGGCGTCGAAAACCAGGCCGCCGAACGAGTCCGCCCACCGACCGCCGAGGTTGTCACCGACCAGGTCGTAGTCGTCGGCCAGCGCCGCCCGCAGCGGTTCGGCCACCCGGCCCGCGCCGCCGACCAGCAGCGGACCGGTCAGCGGCGGGTCACCGGGACGGTATCTGCGCAGCACCTCCGGCTGCGGAACACCGAGCCGTCTGGCCAGAAACGATCCGGGGCCGGAGTTGACGATCTGCGAAACCAGATCCCGGGAGGGGTTGGGAAGCTTGGGTGCCACTGAGCTGCCTTCCGTTTGCCGGCATGATCGACAACGAACTTACTCCAGAGTAAGGACAGTGGGTAGTATGGCCCCGACGGACTCAGACTGCCGACGCCCCGACACACAACCGGAGACGGAGATTATTGTGGCACCTGTTTTCAAACCTGCGCAGCCTCAGATGCGTCGCCGGGTTGCCGTGCTGGGCGGCAACCGCATCCCGTTCGCCCGCTCCGACGGTGCCTACGCCGAAGCCTGTAACCAGGACATGTTCACCGCCGCGCTGGGCGGTCTGGTGGACCGCTTCGGCCTTGCCGGTGAGCGCCTCGGCGCTGTGATCGGTGGCGCGGTGCTCAAGCACAGCCGCGATTTCAACCTGGTTCGCGAGTGTGTGCTGGGTTCGGCGCTGTCGGCCTACACGCCGGCGTTCGACCTGCAGCAGGCCTGCGGCACGGGTCTGCAGGCGGCCATCTGCGCGGCCGACGGGATCGCCGCCGGCCGTTACGAGGTGGCGGCCGCCGGTGGGGTGGACACCACCTCCGATGCGCCGCTGGAGATCGGCAACCAGCTGCGCCGCACCCTGCTGGCGCTACGCCGGTCCACCTCCAACCTGCAGCGGCTGAAACTGGTCGGTAAGCTGCCCGCCAGCCTTGGTGTGGAGATCCCCGCCAACAAGGAGCGGCGCACCGGATTGTCGATGGGCGACCATCAGGCGGTCACCACCAAGCAGATGGGGATCAAGCGCGTCGACCAGGACGAACTGGCTGCCGCCAGTCACCGCAACATGGCCGCGGCCTACGATCGTGGATTCTTCGACGACCTGGTCACTCCGTTCCTCGGGCTCTACCGCGACGACAACCTGCGGCCCGACTCGACGGTCGAGAAGCTGGCCGGTCTGCGGCCGGTATTCGGAGTACGCGCCGGCGACGCCACCATGACAGCGGGCAATTCCACCCCGCTGACCGACGGCGCCTCGGTCGCGCTGCTGGCCAGCGAGGAGTGGGCGGCCACGCGCTCCCTGCCGGTGCTGGCCTACTTCGTCGACTCCGAGACCGCCGCCGTCGACTACGTCAACGGCCCCGACGGCCTGCTGATGGCGCCCACCTACGCGGTGCCGCGGCTGCTGGCCCGCAACGGGCTCAAACTGCAGGACTTTGACTTCTACGAGATCCATGAGGCGTTCGCCTCGACGGTGCTCTGCCACCTGCAGGCCTGGGAATCCGAGGAGTACTGCAAGCAGCGGCTTGGCCTGGACGCTGCGCTGGGGTCCATCGATCGGGCCAAGCTCAACGTCAACGGCTCGTCGCTGGCGGCCGGCCACCCGTTCGCGGCCACCGGCGGACGCATACTGGCCCAGGCCGCCAAGCAGGTGGCAGAGAAAGTGGCAGAGAAAGTGGAAGAGAAAAAGGCCGAGCAGCGACAGGCGAAAAAGAACGCCCCGGTACGCGCGCTGATCTCGATCTGCGCGGCCGGCGGGCAGGGTGTCGCCGCCATCCTGGAAGCGTGAGGTCTGTGGTAGTGACCGCGACCCCTCAGAGCCATACTCAAAACGCCGCTTCGTCAAGCTCCATGATGTCGTTGTCGATGGTCTCGATCACCTGCCGGGTGCTGGTCAGCAGGGGCAGGAAGTTCTTCGCGAAGAACGACGCCACCGCGATCTTGCCCTCGTAGAAGGCCCGGTCGTCATCGTCGGCCCCGGCGTCGAGCTTCTCGATGGCGACCGCCGCCTGCCGAGCCAGCAGCCAGCCGATCACCAGGTCGCCGACGCTCATCAGGAAACGCACCGAACCCAGCCCCACCCGGTAGATGCTGGAGATGTTCTCCTGGGCGGCCATCAGATATCCGGTCAGAGACGCCGCCATGGCCTGCACGTCGGCCAGCGCGGTGGCCAGCAGCGCACGCTCAGCCTTCAGCCGGCCGTTGCCGGACTCGTTTTTGACGAACTCTTCGATCTGATCGGCGACGTGGCCGAGCGCCACACCTTTGTCTCGGATGATCTTGCGGAAGAAGAAGTCCTGCGCCTGTATCGCGGTGGTGCCCTCGTAGAGCGAGTCGATCTTGGCGTCGCGGATGTACTGCTCTATCGGGTAGTCCTGCAGAAAACCGGATCCGCCCAGGGTCTGCAGGCTCTCGGTGAGCTTGGCGTAGGCCTGCTCGGAGCCGACGCCTTTGACCACCGGCAGCATCAAGTCGTTGACCTTGACAGCCAGGTCGGGCGCCACCCCGTGCACCGCCTTGGCCACCGCGGCGTCCTGGTAGGTGCCGGTGTAGATATACAGGGCGCGCAGCCCCTCGGCGTAGGCCTTCTGGGTCAT
>NZ_JBYCLE010000040.1:0-36476 GCF_057473765.1 Mycobacterium sp. TH-M106
AGAATGCCGAATACGTCGGTGTGCGCGACGTGGTCGGACAAGAGGGTCTGGACAAAGTCTTCCAGGTGCTGCGCACCCCGCACACCGAGGAGCCGACTAACTGGTCCCGCCGGTACAAGGCCAACCTGGAGAAGCTCGCCTCCGGTGATGTGCACAAGGTCGCCGAAGTTGTGCGCGACTTGTGGCGTCGTGACCAGGAGCGCGGGTTGTCGGCCGGTGAGAAGCGGATGTTGGGCAAAGCGAGACAGATCCTGGTCGGGGAATTGGCGTTGGCGGAGAACACCGACGACGCCAAGGCGGAGACCATCCTCGACGAGGTCTTGGCCGCCGCCTCCTAGCCACCTGGCGGAACCGGTGGCCGGCACGGTGGCGGTGATCCCAGCTGCCGGTGTGGGCAAACGGTTGGCGGCGGGCGTGCCCAAGGCGTTCCTTCGCCTCGGCGGCATCACTCTGGTGGAACGGGCCGTTGCCGGACTGCGGGAGTCGGGTGTTGTCGACCGCGTCGTGATCGCGGTGCCGCCCGATCGTACCGACCAGGCCACACTGATCCTCGGTGGTGACGGTGGTGACGGTGGTGACGTGGTCGTCGTAGCCGGCGGGTCGAGCCGGGCCGAGTCCGTGCGCCTTGCGCTGACAGCCGTCGGGGAAGCGACGATCGTGCTGGTGCACGATGCCGCGCGACCGTTGACTCCGCCCGCCCTGATTGTCCGCGTGGTCGAGGCCCTCCGGTCGGGGCATTCGGCGGTGATACCGGCGTTGCCGGTGTCCGACACCATCAAAGCCGTCGACGCCAATGGAGTAGTCCTGGGAACCCCGGAGCGGGCCGGCCTGCGGGCGGTGCAAACCCCGCAGGGGTTTGCCACCGAGTTGCTGTTGCGGGCTTACCAGCGAGCGGATACCGGCGAATTCACCGACGACGCAGGCATGGTCGAGAACATCGGCGGCGAAGTTCAGGTGGTCGAGGGCGACCCGCTTGCCTTCAAGATCACCAACCGGCTGGACCTGATGCTCGCCCAGGCAATCGCGGACCGGTGAACGTGCTTCCGCGCGTCGGCCTGGGCACCGACGTACACCGATTCGAGTCAGGGCGGCCATGCTGGCTGCTCGGCCTGCGGTTCCCTGACGTCGACGGTTGCGCCGGGCACTCCGACGGTGACGTCGCCGCGCACGCGGTCTGTGATGCGCTGCTGTCGGCGGCCGGGCTTGGCGATGTCGGCACGGTGTTTGGTGTCGACGATCCGCGCTGGCACGCGGTCTCCGGCGCGGACATGCTCCGCCATACCCGCGACCTGCTTGCCCGCAGCGGATTTTCGATCGGCAATGCGGCGGTGCAGGTGATCGGCAACCGACCGAAGATCGGACCGCGCCGCGCCGAGGCCCAACAGCTGCTGTCGGGGCTGCTGGATGCCCCGGTTTCGGTGTCGGCGACGACAACCGACGGACTCGGGCTGACCGGCCGCGGCGAAGGGCTGGCGGCGATCGCCAGCGCGCTGGTGATCTCGGTGCGGTAATCATCACTCAGCGCACAAGATCGCGCCGATCCCGACCACCCAGGGCGGTAAGCTGGCGCGTCGTGACCGATCGCCCCGGCCTGCGGCTCCACGACACGGCAACCGGCAACGTGCGTGACTTCGTTCCGCTGCGCCGCGGCCATGTCTCGATCTACCTGTGCGGAGCCACCGTGCAGGCCCTGCCGCACATCGGCCACATCCGCAGCGGCGTGGCCTTCGACGTGCTGCGTCGCTGGCTGACCGCGCGCGGTTATGATGTCGCGTTCATCCGCAATGTCACCGACGTCGACGACAAGATCATCAACAAGGCCGCTGCGGCAGGCCGGCCCTGGTGGGAATGGGCCGCGACCCACGAGCGGGCCTTCACCGCCGCCTATGACGCGCTCGGGGTGTTGCCGCCGTCGGCCGAGCCGCGCGCTACCGGGCATATCACCCAGATCATCGAGCTGATCGCACGGCTGATCGACACCGGGCACGCCTATACCGGCGACGGTGATGTGTACTTCGACGTGCTCAGCTACCCGGCCTACGGTCAGTTGTCCGGCCACAAGATCGACGACGTGCACCAGGGCGAGGGGGTGGCGACCGGCAAGCGTGACCAGCGTGATTTCACGTTGTGGAAGGGTGCCAAGCCCGGAGAGCCGAGCTGGCCTACGCCGTGGGGTCCAGGGCGCCCCGGTTGGCACGTGGAATGCTCGGCGATGGCTCGAACCTACCTAGGTGCTGAGTTCGATATCCATTGCGGTGGAATGGATCTGGTGTTTCCACACCACGAGAACGAGATCGCGCAAAGCCGCGCCGCCGGCGACGGGTTCGCCCGCTACTGGCTGCACAACGGCTGGGTCACCCTGGGTGGTGAGAAGATGAGCAAGTCACTGGGCAACGTGTTGTCGATGGCAGCCGTGCTGAAGCGTGTTCGCCCGGCCGAACTTCGTTACTACCTGGGCAGCGCGCACTACCGCTCGATGCTGGAGTTCTCCGAGGCGGCGCTGCACGACGCCGTCAACGCCTACACGGGCATCGAGGACTTCCTGCACCGGGTGGGCACCCGCGTCGGGACCGTCACCCCCGGCCGCTGGACTCCACGCTTCGCCGCAGCGCTTGACAACGACCTGTCGGTGCCGATCGCGCTGGCCGAGGTGCACCATGCCCGCGCGGAAGGCAACCGGGCACTCGACGCCGGTGACCACGACGGCGCACTGGCCCAGGCCGCTGCCATCCGCGCGATGATGGGCATCCTGGGCTGCGACCCGCTCGATGAGCGGTGGGAGTCCCGTGACGAGGCCTCGGCCGCGATGAAGGCGGTTGACGTGCTGGTCCGTGCCGAGTTGCAACGCCGGGAAGCCGCGCGTGCCGAACGGAACTGGGCGCTGGCAGATGAGATTCGCGACCGGCTCAAGGATGCCGGGGTCGAAGTCACCGATACCGCTGACGGTCCGCAGTGGTCACTGGTCGTTGAAGGATCTGACTAGATGGCCGGCAACTCGCGACGCCGCGGAGCGGTGCGCAAGCCGGGCAGCAAGAAGGGCCCGACTGTGGGATCGGGTGGCCGGCGACGCGCTGGCCTGAAGGGCCGCGGCGCCACCCCGCCGGCGCATCTGCGTTCGCACCACCCCGCGGCCAAGCGCGCAGCCAAGCAGCGGCCGAACCGGCAGTCGCGCCGGCCCGCAGGCGCCGCCGAGACAGTGCTTGGCCGCAACCCGGTGCTGGAATGTCTGCGCGCCGGGGTGCCGGCCACTGCGCTGTACGTTGCCCTCGGTGCCGAAGCCGACGACCGACTCAGCGAATCCGTAGCCCGTGCCGCCGATCACGGAATCGCGATTCTGGAAGTCCCGCGCACCGACCTCGACCGGATGACCACCAACGGCCTGCATCAAGGCATCGCCTTGCAGGTGCCGCCGTATAATTACGCTCACCCCGACGACCTGCTCGCCGCCGCGGCGGCCGACTCGGCGCAGACGCTGTTGGTCGCGTTGGACAACATCTCCGATCCACGCAATCTCGGTGCGATCATTCGGTCGGTGGCGGCGTTCGCCGGTCACGGCGTGCTGATCCCGCAGCGCCGATCCGCGTCGGTTACCGCGGTGGCCTGGCGTACCAGCGCCGGTGCGGCGGCTCGGGTTCCGGTGGCGCGGGCCACCAATCTGACTCGAACGCTGAAGGATTGGGCTGATCGTGGTCTGCAGGTGGTGGGGTTGGACGCGCACGGTGACACCCCGATCGACGAATTGGACGGCACCGGCCCGCTCGTGGTGGCCGTCGGCTCCGAAGGCAAGGGGCTGTCGCGGCTGGTGCGGCAGCACTGCGACGTGGTGGTGTCGATCCCGATGGCCGCGCCCGCCGAGTCACTCAATGCCTCGGTCGCAGCCGGGGTGGTGCTCGCCGAAATCGCTCGCCAGCGCCGGTGACCCACACCGCGACGGCCTGCGGCGAGCATGCGCAGACTCGCATAAACTTCTCCGCTACAGTGCGAGATTGCGCATGCTCGGCGATGGTTGTCGCACTGCTGGCCGCTGCACCGGTCGCGGCCGCGCAAACACCCGGCTTCGATCTGCAGGCGCATCGCGGCGGCGGCGGCGAAACCACCGAGCAGTCGCTGCGTGCGTTCGCCAAATCACTGGAGCTCGGCGTCACCACGCTGGAATTCGACATCGTCTTGACCAGGGACAGCCAGCCGCTGGTGTGGCATGATCCGACGATCGAGGCGGCCAAGTGTGCTGACACGGCACCGGTGTTCCCCGCCGACCCGCAGTACCCGTACGTGGGCAAACTGGTGCACGATCTGACCCTGGCCCAGATCCGCACGCTGGACTGTGGGTTGCCGCTCGCTGATTATCCGGATGCAGAAGTGGTGCGGGGCAACAAAATCGCCACCCTGCGAGATGTCTTCGCCCTGGCCGACTCATACCGCGCAGGAGTGCGCTACAGCATCGAGACCAAGGTGGCGGCGGCACAGCCGGACACATCGGCCAGCCCGCGCGAGTTCGTCGGCGTGATCCTGGCCGCTATCGAAGCGGCGGGCAAGGTGGACATGGTGGCAATCCAAAGCTTCGACTGGCGCACCCTGCCGCTGGTGCGACAAGCCGAACCGTCGATCCCGTTGGTGGCGCTGTGGGACCAGACCACCTGGCAGCCGAATTCACCATGGCTGGCCGGGATCAATCCCAGTGTCATCGGCGATCCAGTGATCGCTGCCATGGCTGTAGGTGCCGACGTTCTAGCGCCTGAGTACTCGATCGTGGACCAGGAATTCGTCGATCGGGCGCATACCCTGGGGCGCAAGGTCATTCCGTGGACGATCAACGATGCCGATGTGCTGCGTGCGCAGATCGCCTTCGGCGTCGACGGTGTCATCACCGACCGTCCCACGATGGCCCGCGGTGTGCTGGCCCAGCTCGGCATACCGTTGCCACCGGCGTATCACCGTAGTTAGACAGCCAACATCGGCGCACCGGCCCAGAACGCTGGCGTGCTCACCCCGGTCCTCATTAATCGCAGTCTGCGAGCATGGAGTAGATCTCACGGCGAAGCTTCTTGAGGAGGGCGACGATGCGCTGCTGCTGCTCGGCGGTGGCCACGTACGCCGACTGCGTGACTGCGGCAACCACTTGGCCAAGGGCCTCGCGTATATTGACTTGACTCCGGTCGACGTCCTGCACGATGTCCTCCCACGGCGGTGCTTTGATCTTCTCAACCGCGGCGCGGCCCTCCTGGGTCAAGCCGAAAAGCCGTTTGCCTCCCTCACTTTCAGAGCCGCCGATCAGCCCCTCGTCATCGAGCATCTGCAGCGTCGGATACACCGAGCCCGGGCTTGGCCGCCACATGTCATGACTGCGTCCGGCAATCTCCTTGATCATTTCGTAGCCGTGCATCGGCCGCTCGGCCAGCAGGGACAAGATGGCGGCGCGAACATCGCCGGGGCGGCCGCGGCGGCCTCGACCGGATCCGCGCCGGTGGCCGTGACCTGTTTGCTCGAACCCGAAACCGGGGCCAAATCCGGGGACGGGTCCAGGACCGAAGCCAGTGCCGGGTTCACCTCCGGGCTCGGGTGGTTGGGGGTAGTGACTGGGACCATGCTCATGTGGTGGTCGGGGATGCTTCTTCGGTCCTGGACCCTTCTTGGGGCCTGCCTTCTTCGGTCCTGGACCCTTCTTGGGGCCTGCCTTCTTGGCACCGGGCGCATGCTTTTTCGGGCCGGGGCCGTGTTCGTGCGGTGGTACCGGATGGTGGCCTCGGTGATGTTTCGGTCCGGGTGCAAGCCTGGGTCCGGGAGGATGGCCCGGGCCGTGCTCGTGGCCGGGGTGGCGGCCGTCGAAGTCGGCTTCGAACTCGGCCTCCTCATCAAACTCGGGTTGCTCGTCGGACTCGTCGAAATCGTCGAATCCGGTTTCATCGAAGCCCGGTTCGTCGTCTGAGTCTTCGCCGAAATCCTGGTCATCGGGGTCATCGGGGTGGTCGAGGTGGTCCGGGCTTTCGAGGAGTTCCCTCCCAGCTTCCGGGGTGGTGTCCTGCGACATGCGACCGCGGTCGGCAACGGCGTCAAGCTCGACCGGACTGTCCTGGTTGACATCGTCGGAGGGCTCGGCGCGTGTGAGCGGATCGCTCACCGCTGCTGCCTTCTTGTTCTTCGCTGGAGACGGCTGTTGCCGTCCACTGGCTGCGTCTGGGGAGTTCATCAATGTCTCTTCTCTACTCAGAGGGCGGGCCCGAAGGCGCCGTTACGTCCGATATGGAACGATATATCGAACCATGTCGGATCGCAACAGGGGTGAGACGTCGCCACCCGCGCATGGCCCAACAGCCGCTCAGGCCTTCGGCCGGTCCTCATCGCCGATCAGCAACCGCATCGCCAGGTCCAGCCGCTTGCTGACATCGGTCGCCGATGCGCGCCGGGTGAGCCAGGCGAGCAGGTTGGAAAGCCACACGTCGGAGATAACTCGGGAGATGTGGTACTGGTCGTCGGTGGGTTCGCCGTCGCTCATGGCACGGGCAAACATGGAGTCGATGAGTTTTTCCACGTGGTCGACCTCGCCGGCCGCTGACGCATCGGCAAAGACGTAGGCCCTGGTCATGGCCTCAGTCAGCAGTGGGTTGCGCTGCATGGCCCGATTGAGCTTGCTGACCATGAAGTTCAGCCGTTGGTACGGGGTGCCTTCGGTGAACGCCGACCGGTCGGTCTTGGCGTCGATGCGTTCGAACTCCCGGCCCAGCGCTGACACCAGCAAGTGGACCTTCGAGGGGAAGTACCGGTAGAGGGTGCCGACCGCCACGTCGGCCCGGTCGGCCACCGCACGCATCTGCACGGCTTCGTAACCGCCCTTGGACGCGATGGCCATGGTCGCGTCCAGGATGCGCTTGCGGCGCTCGCGCTGTGCCTCGGAGCCGAGTTGGGACTCGGTCAGCACAGCCACGTTAATGACCTCACGGGGCTGCGTGGTGGACGCCCGGCCTGGCGACGACATGGCACCATTAGAACACGTTCTAGTGACGACGACGCGGAGGAGCCTGGGGTGGCCCCGACATGAACCAAGTCAGCACCGACGAACAGTCCGCCGCGCGCGCATTGGTGCGTGCTTGGGCCGCGGACGCGGGCACCACGGCCGCCGTCCGCGACGTGGAACGCGGTAACCGCGACGCGTGGCGCCCGGTCTTTGCCCAACTGGTCGACTTGGGGCTGTTCGGAGTCGCCGTGCCCGAGCACAGCGGCGGAGCCGGCGGTCGTGTCGAGGATCTGTGCGCGATGGTCGACGAGGCGGCCAAAGCCCTGGCGCCCGGGCCGGTCGCGACCACCGCGTTGGCGACGTTGGTTGTCTCCGATCCGCAGCTGCTTGCCGCGTTGGCGGCCGGCGAACGCGTCGCCGGCGCGGCGATCGACGCCGGCAATGTGGGCGAAGTGGGAGTGCACTTCGACGCCGCGACGTCGCGGGCTTCCGGTACCGCAGAGCGGGTGCTGGGCGCCACCGCTGATGCCGTGCTGCTGTTGCCGGCCGGTGGAAATTGGCTGCTGGTGGATGCCGCCGCTACGACCGTCGGCGCTGCCGAACGAGTTGAGGTGGAGCCGCTGAGCGCTACCGATTTCTCGCGGCCACTGGCAAGGGTCCAGCTGACGTCGGCGCCCGCGGTGCTGGTCAAGCCGTCGAACCGTGTCGAAGACCTGGCCGCTGCCGTGCTGTCGGCCGAGGCCGCCGGTGTCGCCCGGTGGGCGTTGGACACCGCCGTGGCTTACGCCAAGGTGCGTGAGCAGTTCGGAAGGCCGATCGGCAGCTTTCAGGCGATCAAGCACTTGTGCGCCCAGATGTTGTGCCGGACCGAGCAGGCCGCGGTGGCCGCCAGTGACGCAGCGCGCGCCGCATCCGACTCTGCCGACCCCGACGACCCGCAACTCGCGATCGCCGCCGCCGTCGCGGCGGGCATCTGCGTCGAGGCGGCGAAGGCCAACGTCAAGGACTGCGTCCAGGTACTCGGCGGCATCGGCATCACCTGGGAACACGATGCACACCTGTACCTGCGTCGGGCCTACGGCATCGGCGCGTTCCTGGGCGGAGCACAGCGCTGGCTGCGCCGCACCGCCGCACTGACCCTGGCGGGCGTGCGCCGTCGGATCGACATCGACCTGGGCGAGGTGTCCGATCTGCGGCCGGCGATCGCCGCGGAGGCAGCCCGGATCGCAGCCCTGCCGGACGAGCAGCGTCAGCCCGTACTGGCCGAGACCGGACTGCTGGTACCGCACTGGCCCGCGCCCTACGGTCGCGGCGCCGGCCCGGCCGAGCAGCTGGTGATCGACCAGGAGCTGGCCGCCGCAGGGGTCGAGCGCCCCGACCTGGTGGTCGGTTGGTGGACGGCGCCGACCATTCTCGAACACGGTACGCCCGCGCAGATCGAGCGGTTTGTGCCGGCTACGCTGCGCGGCGACGTGTTCTGGTGCCAGCTGTTCTCCGAGCCGGGAGCCGGCTCCGACCTGGCGTCGCTGCGGACCAGGGCGGTGCGTGTCGACGGCGGCTGGCAGCTGACCGGCCAGAAGGTGTGGACGTCGCGGGCGCACGACGCACAGTGGGGAGTGTGCCTGGCGCGCACCGACCCCGTCGCTGAAAAACACCAGGGCATCAGCTACTTCCTGGTCGACATGACCACACCGGGCATCGAGATCCGGCCGCTGCGTGAGATCACCGGCGACGCGCTGTTCAGCGAGGTGTTCTTCGACGATGTGTTCGTGCCCGACGACATGGTGGTCGGGGAAGTCAACGACGGCTGGCGGGTGGCTCGCACCACCTTGGCCAACGAACGTGTCGCGATGGCCGTCGGCACCGCCCTGGGCAATCCGATGGAGGAGTTGCTCAACTCGGTGCACACCCTGGAACTCGCCGGGCAGCAGCGGCTGGGAAGGATGATTGTCGCCGCGCAGGTGGGCACCCTGCTGGATCAGCGCATCGCCCAACTGGCGGTCGGTGGCCAAGATCCCGGCGCGCAGTCCTCGGTGCGCAAGCTGATCGGGGTTCGCTACCGCCAGGAGCTGGCCGAGTACCGGATGGACCTCACCGAAGACGGCGGCACGGTCGACGGTCCGGCCGTGCACGACTTCCTCAACACCCGTTGCCTGACGATCGCCGGCGGCACCGAGCAGATCCTGCTGACGCTGGCCGCCGAGCGTCTGCTCGGCCTGCCGCGCGGTTGAGAAGCCGGGCCAGTCTTGGTCACCTTGCGCGTTGCGCAGTCGGTCGTCAGCTGCCGAAAGCCGGCAGGATCGAAGTCAGGTCGCCGATGACCGCGGTGACCGCCTGCTGGGTGAGCGCGTATTCGATGCCGGCCGCCGCTGTGAGCAGGCCGGTGTCCGCGGCGAGCGGCAGGCCGATGGCATCCACGGGTTTACTGAGGTGGTCCAGGAACAGACTGACGTTGTAGGAGGGCAGGCTAGTCACCGCGGCATTGACGATGTCCACGGTCTGCAACCCCAGGGCACCCAGCGAGCCACCCGCACTCGACAGTGCGTTGTAGATGTCGGCGAGGGTAGGTAGCTCTGCCGCCGGGGCAGCGGGGAGAGCCCACGACACCGACGGCACCAGCGATGATAACGACGGGTGCGACAGGCCGGCCCCGAAAGCAGTGAAGCCCTGCTGCGTCGCGGTGACCAGATCGCCAACGACAGTGGCCGGGCTGACGTCGGGGAACAGGCCGAACGGGGTGGGCACATTGGCCGGCGTATCCGAATAGCCGAGGTTGCCAGGGCCGAAGCCCAAGTTGATCAGCACCGTCAAATCCGGCCCCAGCAGGTCGGCGAGCGGCTTTCCTATGACGGGAATCTCCGCCAGCAGTGTCACCAGCGGCGGAGTCTCGCCAATCATGTAGTAATTGGTGAGGCTGTCCGGTGTGTCGAGGGCAGCCGATCCAGGCAACAAAGTCGCGGTGGCGATCTGCTCGGGGGTGGGGCCGGGCTGCGGCGGGACCAGACCCTGGTTCAGATACAGTCCGTGGACGTCGATCATCCCCAAAAAGGCGTTGAGGTCCGACAGGATGTTGATGGGGTACCTCGGGAAGTCGGCGAAGCCGTCGTATTCGAGGGTGTAGACGTCGGTCGGGAAGTCATCGGCGGGGGTTGCGCCGTCGAAAGACAGACCCAGACTCGGCAGCGTCAAACCGACGAAGCGCTCCAGTATCCCGCCGTTGGGCGCGCTGGGGTCACCAATGAGGACGAACTGCAGTCCGTCGTCGGGCATCGGCGTGCCGGACGGGTCGAGCTGTTGCATGACCAGGCCGGAAATCGTGGAACTCTGCGACCAGCCGAACACGGTTGATATGTCGCCGGCTGCGGTGTTGCTGGCGATCGCGTTTTCCAGCGTGAGCATGCCCTGGCCCATCGAGCTGATCAACGCCGGGAAGCCAGCGAGGGGACCAGTCGTCGCGGTGGGGTAGTTGATGGACATCGGCACGCTGAAGAGCGGATACTCGGCCGTGAACAGGCCGTCCGCATAGGGAGCCGGGTAGGTGGTGTCGGGGAAATTGGGGTGGATGTAGAGGTCGTTAGCCGCTTGAATATAGCCGGGGATGTTGAAGTTGGGCAGCGGTAAGCCGCTGCCGCCCATGACCAACCCGATGGTCGTCGGGTCGGCTTGGTCGGCTGGGATATCCCCGTACGCGAACGCCGAGTTCATCACAGCGGCCAGCGTCATGACACCGGCGCCGGCACTCGATGCCAGTCCTAAACCCAGCCAGCGAAGCCTATGGTCTGACATGTGTGACCCCCTCAAACCTTGGGTCGTGCGCGATGCGGTTGTGAATCCTCGGGCCAGGTCGGCAGCCGCAGTCACGGATAATCTACCTATACTCTTGAGTACTACATATATTCTTGGGTAATTGTCAATAGTTTTGGATCAGATATTTTTGAGGCGGCCTCCTGTGGGCGCCGCCGGGACGGTGGACGAGTTGGCCGTCGTGAAACTGTGAACGTCGGCAATTACTCGTCGTAGGTCACTTCCACCGCATCGGTCTCCGGGTGGGACTGGCAGGCCAAGATGAGCCCTTCGTCGAGGTCCTGCTGTTCCAGCACGTCGTTCGCCTCCATGCTGACCTTGCCGTTGCGCAAGACACAGGCGCAAGCGCCGCAGTGGCCCTCGCGGCAGGAGAACGGCACGTCCAGACCTTGCTCCAGCAGCAGGTCGAGCAGCTTGACCTGGCGCGGCCACGGCAGGGCGTGGGTCTCGCCGTCCAACTCGACTGTCACGGTGGCCGGCGGCTGGTCGCTGTCCGGATGATCCTCGATCTCCACCCTGGTAAACGGGGCGAACGGGTCGCCCTCCAACGACGTGAACACCTCGATGTGGATTCGTCCTGGCGGCACCTGCAGCATGTCCAGGGCATCACAGGCGGCCTCCATGAAGGGTCCCGGCCCGCAGATGAACGCGTCGTGGTGCGTGTACGGGGCGGCCAGCCGGGCCAGCGCCGTCGCATTCGGCAGGCCCTGCACCGATTCCAGCCAGTGCGCCACGGTCAGCCGGTCGGGGTACTTGGCGGCCAGGTCGCGCAGCGCTTGGGCGAAGATCACCGAACGCTCGTCGCGGTTGGCGTAGAGCAGCACCACCTGACCCCTGCCCTCGGCGAGCGCCGACTTGCAGATCGCCATTATCGGGGTGATCCCGCTGCCGGCGGCCAGCAGCAGGAAGTCAGTGTCGAGCGTCTTCGGCACGAAGGTTCCCGACGGGGCCAGCACATGGATGCGCATGCCGGGGTGGGCGTGGTCGCAGAGCCAGTTGGACGCGTAGCCGTCCCGGTCCCGTTTGACCGTGACGGTCAGTGCGTCATCGGTGAACGGCGAGCTGCACAGTGAATAGCAGCGCGCCACCGAACCGGTGCGGTCACTGGGGATGCGCAACGTGAGGAACTGGCCCGGCGCGTAGGCCAGCCGCTGTGCCGGGATCCCCGGATCGTCGGGACCGTCCGGGACGGCGAACACGAGCGACCGGGCGTCGTCGGTCTCGGCGATGACGTCGGCGATCTCCAGCTCGAGGACATGGCGGCCGAGCGGTTCGTCCGCCGCCCGCCCCCCGTTCGCATCGCCGTCCATAACTAGAACATGTTACAGAAATGTACCCAGATATCGCTACCATCCGCAGGAACACCAGGCTCGACACAAATCGGAACGTGTTCTAATCTCTGTCTAGGTCCGTACTCCCGGGAGGCATACCGTGACGTCCATTCAACAGCGTGATGCGCAGTCGGTACTCGACGCCGTCGACGATTTGTTGCCGCAGCTCGCCGAACGCGCCCAGGCATGCGAGGATCTGCGCCGGCTGCCCGACGAAACCGTCAAGGCACTCGATGACGTCGGCTTCTTCACGCTGCTGCAGCCCGAGCAGTGGGGCGGTCTGCAATGCGACCCGGCGCTGTTCTACGAAGCAACCCGCCGCCTTGCCAGCGCATGCGGTTCTACCGGCTGGGTCGGCTCGATCGTCGGTGTGCACAACTGGCATTTGGCGCTGTTCGACCAGCAGGCGCAGCAGGACGTCTGGGGCGAAGACCCGACGGTGCGGATCTCGTCGTCGTACGCGCCGATGGGTGCCGGAACCGTGGTAGACGGTGGTTACCTCGTCAGCGGGTCGTGGAACTGGTCGTCCGGCTGTGACCATGCCACCTGGGCCTTTCTCGGCGGCCCCGTCATCAAGGGCGGACGGCCGGTTGATTTCGGCAGCTTCTTGATCCCACGCACGCAGTACCGCATCGACGACGTGTGGCATGTCGTCGGTCTGCGTGGTACCGGCAGCAACACGATCGTGGTCGAGGATGTGTTCGTGCCGCGGCACCGCTTTTTGTCCTACAAATCGATGAATAACCACACCGCGGGCGGGTTGAAGACCAACACCGCCCCGGTCTACAAAATGCCTTGGGGCACCATGCATCCCACCACCATCTCTGCCCCGATCGTGGGCATGGCCTACGGCGCCTACGACGCTCACGTCGCGCACCAGGGCAAGCGGGTGCGGGCAGCGTTCGCCGGGGAGAAGTCCAAAGACGACCCGTTCGCCAAGGTCCGTATCGCCGAGGCCGCCAGCGACATCGACGCCGCCTGGCGGCAGCTGATCGGCAACGTCGCCGATGAGTATGCGCTGCTGTCGGCGGGCAAGGAGATCCCGTTCGGGTTGCGGGCGCGGGCCCGCCGCGATCAGGTGCGCGCCACCGGACGCGCGATCGCGTCGGTCGACCGGCTGTTCGAGGCCTCCGGTGCCACCGCGCTGGCCAATGACGCACCGATCCAGCGTTTCTGGCGCGACGCGCACGCCGGCCGGGTGCACGCGGCTAACGACCCGGAGCGCGCTTACGTGATCTTCGGAAACCACGAGTTCGGCCTGCCGCCCGGCGACACCATGGTCTGATGACCACGCCGAGAGCGACAAAGTGAGCGCGTTGGCCGTCTATTTCTTCGGAGGTGCGTGATGAGTATCCGCTCGCTGGGGTACCTGCGTGTCGAGGCCACCGACGTGGCGGCCTGGCGGGAATTCGGGCTGAAAGTCCTCGGCATGACCGAGGGCAAGGGCAGTGCTGCTAGCCCGGAAGGTGCGCTGTATCTGCGGATGGACGACTTCCCCGCCCGGCTGGTGATCGTGCCCGGTGAGCGCGACCGGTTATTGGAATCGGGTTGGGAATGCGCGAACGCGGAAGGGCTGCAGGAGATTCGGCGGCGTCTCGACGCCGAGGGCACACCGTACAAAGAAGCCACCGCCGCCGAGCTGGCCGATCGCCGCGTCGACGACATGATCCGGTTCGCCGATCCGTCGGGCAACGGCTTGGAGGTGTTTCACGGCGTGGCGCTGCAGCACCGCCGGGTGGTGAGCCCGTACGGGCACCGGTTCGTCACCGGCGAACAGGGCCTCGGGCATGTGGTGTTGTCGACCAAGGACGACGCCGAGGCGCTGCACTTCTACCGCGACGTGTTGGGTTTCAAGCTGCGCGACTCGATGCGGCTACCACCCCAGATGGTCGGTCGGCCCGCCGATGGGCCGCCGGCCTGGCTGCGGTTCTTCGGCTGCAACCCGCGTCATCACAGTCTGGCGTTCCTGCCGATGCCCGCCCCGACCGGCATCGTGCATGTGATGGTCGAGGTGGAAAGCGGTGACGACGTCGGGCTGTGCCTGGACCGGGCGTTGCGGCGCAAGGTGCCGATGTCGGCGACTCTGGGCCGGCACGTCAACGACAAGATGCTGTCCTTCTATATGAAGACGCCCAGTGGGTTCGATGTGGAATTCGGCTGTGAGGGACTGCAAGTCGACGATGGAGATTGGATCGCCCGGGAAAGCACCGCGGTCAGCCTGTGGGGCCATGACTTCACGGTCGGCACGCGCGGACAGTAATGGCGCGGTGATGGGTGAAGCGTTCGTGGACCCGCGCATGTTCCGTGACGTGCTGGGTCAGTTCTGCACCGGCATCACGATCATCACTACCATGCACGACGGCGTCCCGGTCGGATTCGCCTGCCAGTCGTTCGCCGCGTTGTCCCTGGAACCTCCGTTGGTGTTGTTCTGTCCGACCAAGGTGTCGCGGTCCTGGCAGGCTATTGAGGCCAGCGGGCGGTTTTGCGTGAATGTGCTCACCGAGAGGCAGAAGGACGTCTGCGCGCGGTTCGGGTCCGCCGAGGCTGACAAGTTCGCCGGAATCGACTGGGAAGTGTCGCCGTTCGGGTCGCCGGTCATCGCCGGGTCGCTGGCCCACGTCGACTGCACGGTCGCCGCCGTCCACGATGGCGGCGACCACTTCGTGGTGTTGGGGGCGGTGCAATCGCTGTCGGAGGCGCCGAGAATCAAACCGCGACCGCTGTTGTTCTACCGCGGCGACTATACCGGTATCGAACCGGACAAGACCACGCCGGCGCAGTGGCGCGATGATCTGGAAGCTTTTCTGACTGCTACCACCGACGACACCTGGCTGTGACGGACGGGCTGCCGAGCAAACGTATTGGGATGGCGGCGGTTGCCGACCTGAACGCGCGACACGCATCCCGGACCGGAGACGTCGATCTCGGCTGTCGAAACACGCGATTGGTTGGTCAGTAGGCGAACAGCCCCCGACAACGCACGTTCGCTTATTCCCACCGGCTCGTCGCCGGTCAGGGCGCCACCGACCCAGGTCCGGTATGCCTCGCGATCAACTGTGCTGCCCCGCGGATGGCGAATATGCAGACGTTCACGTCGCGGAGGCGAAGGTCCTCGCCGCGAGAACGTCCCGATCGCTTGGCGCAGTACTCAACGACGCGCTGCGGGCAATGTTCCGACGCCATGTCGAGGAAACCGCATGCGAAGAGTTTCGGCTGCCGACGCACGGCAGCGGAGGTTTGCAGCCCGGTGTGTCCGGGCCTCGCTCAGGCAACGGTCAGCCGGTGATGGCGTCGATGAGGGTGGCCAGATGCGACGGTGACAACGCCACACCGCACTGGTTGCGCATATCGCTCAGCGGCTGCGCGATCCTCTGCAGATCCATCAGTTCACCGACGTGGCCGGTGAAGTAACCCCGAACCGAGTTTCGGGCCTCCTCTGGCGTTTGGCTGGCCGCAGTAGTCAGGATGCTGTTGGCCTCCGGGTGGCTGCCCAGGTAGTTGCCGGCTTCGTTCAGCACTCCGCTGGCGGTGGTCGCCAACCCGCCCGCCGTGCAGGTGTCGGGTTGAGCACCGGCCGCCGGCGACATGGCTCCCGCCGCCACCTCCGCCGCCGCAGCTCCAATAACGCCGGCAGCCAGTGCACCGAACACGATGCGGTACGCGGACGTTGCGGATCTCCTCATGGCCCTCATTCCAGTGGTCCCTTCGTCTGAGTGCCCCGGATGGTTTGTGCCGGGCACGCGGTAAAACCTACCGTAGCTTCCCGAACCGCCCAGGCCGGCTAACACCGATTAGCCCCGCTGCCACTTGCCCATGCGGCGCAGGCCCTCTTCGACGTCAGCGGTCGGGCCGGCGAACGAGAGCCGCACGAACGCGTTGCCCCGCTGCGTGTCGAAGTCGATCCCTGGAGCGATCGCGACCCCGGTGTCGGCCAACAGCGCGGCACAGTACGACGCCGAATCGTCGGTGAAGTCTGAGACGTCGGCGTAGACGTAGAACGCCCCGTCGGTCGGGGCGAGCCGATCGATGCCGAGGTCGCGCAGCCCGTCGAGCAGCAACCTCCGGTTGGTCGCGTACTGGCGCAGATGCCCGTCGGCCTCGGCGACCGACGCCGGGGTGAACGCCGCAACCGCCGCGTACTGGGCCGGCGCCGGCGGGCAGATGGTGAAGTTGCCGGTCAAGCAGTCCACCGCTCGCCGCAGCGTCGGCGGCACCAGCAGCCAGCCCAACCGCCAGCCGGTCATCGCAAAGTATTTGGAGAAACTATTGGCTACCACCGCGTTTCGCGATGTCTGCCAGGCACAGCTGGTGTGCGGTGCGCCAGGGTAGACCAACCCGTGGTAAACCTCGTCGCTGACCAGTCGCACACCTGCGTCGTCGCACCAGGATGCGATCGCGGCCAGTTCGGCGGGCGGGAGCACCGTTCCGGTCGGGTTGGCCGGGCTGGCTACCACCACACCGGCCACGGGCGGATCGAGTTCGGCGAGCATCTGCACGGTGGGTTGAAAGCGGGTCTGCGGCCCGCATTCGATCTCGACTACGTCGCAACCGAGCGCGGAGAGGATATTGCGGTAACACGGGTATCCGGGACTGCT
Source organism: Mycobacterium sp. TH-M106 (assembly GCF_057473765.1). Taxonomy (NCBI): domain Bacteria; kingdom Bacillati; phylum Actinomycetota; class Actinomycetes; order Mycobacteriales; family Mycobacteriaceae; genus Mycobacterium; species Mycobacterium sp. TH-M106. The sequence goes on from NZ_JBYCLE010000040.1 coordinate 16,683, forward strand.
GATCGCCACGCGGTCGCCTACGTCGAAGCAGGCCAGAAACGCCAGCAGAAATCCGCCCGAGGATCCCGTCGTCACCACGACGTCGTCGACATCGATCTGCAACCCGTAGCGATCCTGATACGAGGCCGCGATCGCGGCGCGCAGTTCCGGGATGCCCAGTGCCATTGTGTAGCCCAGCTGGTTGCGCTGCAGCGCCGCTGCCGCCGCGGCACGCACCGGCTCGGGGGCGCCCGCGCTGGGCTGGCCGGCCGACAGGTTGACCAGATCGCCGCGGATGCGCTGACGTTCGGCGGCCGCCTGCCACACGTCCATCACATGAAACGGGGGGATGCCGGCGCGCAGGGCGATTCGATCGTTCACGCGGTGACGCCTAAAAAGGTGAACGGGTCGGAAGCGGTGAAATTCGCCGAGATTTCGCCGGCGAACGTGTTGGACTCGTCGCGGCCGAGATCCAGCTTTCGAACCGCAGACCTCTCGGCGAAATCGAGCTTGTTCAGGTCAACCCAGAACACGTTCGGCGTCAACGCGGATTCGAAGAAGTACAGCTTGTGGGTGTGGTGGGCCACCGTGCGCCACCGTGTTGACGAGATATTCGGCTCATCGGGTGTGGCGATGCCGAACGGCACCGAGACGTTGCGCACCACACTCAACACCGACGCGATTGCGATTTTCGGGTCTTCGGACTTCGGCACGGCATTGACGTAGAACGCAGCGCGGGCAAACCGGTCAGCAGCCCGGTTGGTGCCGGGCAGCATCACGGTACCGCCGACCTGTTCCCAGTAGGCGTTGACCGCGAGTTGCTCAGCGAAGATTGGCGAATTCGTCATCACCTGATAGTCGCGGCTGTGGTGAATGATCTGGTGCCCGTCGATGTATTCCACGATCGCGCTGTCGCCGCTCGCATCCGACAGTGACAGATGCAGCGTGGCCAGCCGCTCTTCTCCGGGTACCCCGTCGGTCACCACGTCGAACGGCTCGGCGTTCAGCGCGTCGACCGCTTCAGCCACGGTCGCAAAGTTGTCGAGTACGTACTGTGCCCAGGCGGCGATGGTCAGGCCCGGCCGGATACCGTCGTATTTCGGGTACTCCGACTCGGCCAGCCACAACAGGTTGGCCGACAAACCCGCCTCGTTCAAACCGTCGGTGGTGCACACGTCGTAGGCGGTGGCCACCACGCTGCCATATTTCGCGGTCCATTCAACCGAGTTCGCCCCCGCCTGCCCGGTTCGCTTCATCCCGCGGGGCAGCGCCCACAGGTTGGTCGACAGGTCCAGCTTCCAGTCCATCGATCGTCCCGTGATGATGTTGCCGGCAACGCCTAGATACACCAGTCGTGTACACATACGTCTACCCTACGGGTGCTTACAACACCACCGCTTCCAGTCGCCGCAGATGTTCCTGTGGTGGTCCCAGCAGCAGCGAACTGCCATGCGCCCGCTTGAAATACAGTTGGATGTCGCTCTCCCAGGTGATGGCGATGCCACCGTGCAGCTGGATGGCGTCGGCGGCTACCGCCGAGAACGCTTCGCTCGCGGTGACCCTTGCCAAGGCCGCCGCTGTCGGCGACGGATCGGTTACCGCGTCGTCGACCACCGCACGAGCAGATTGCACGGCGACATGCAGGTCGGCCATCCGGTGTTTGAGCGCCTGGAAGCTGCCGATCGGTCGGCCGAACTGCACCCGGCTCTTGGTGTAGTCGACCGTTCGCCGCAGACAGCGAGCCGCGGCGCCGATCTGTTCGGCGGCCAGCAGGATCGCGGCACAGTCGGCGATTCCGGGGTCGGGTCCGATCGCTGCGGTCTCCCCGGGTGTGACCCGGCCCAGCCGGCGAGTGGGGTCCATCGTGGGAACAGCGCTGGCGGTGAATGTGGTCCATCGGGTCAGCTGGTCTCCGTCTGCGCCGATGACGGCATCGGCCGGTCCGACCAGGTCACCGTTGACCACGTAGTCGGGGTCGAAGACGACCGCCCCGATCGCAGCTCCCCGCGCCAGCCGTTCCAGCGTCTCGACGTCCGGTTCCGGCACGGCGAGTAAGGCCAGTTCTGCGAGTGTGGTGCCCAGTAGGGGAGTGGGCACCAGCGCCTTGCCCAGCTCCTCGAGTACGACGGCGGCGTCGGCCAGTTCGCCGCCGGCACCGCCGAACTCCTCGGGCACCACCAGCGCGGCGGCGCCGACCTGCTCGCACAGCAGCTGCCAGAGTGATTCGTCGTAGCCGCGGGGGGATGCGATCGCCGCCCGCACCGCCGCCGGGGTGGCATGCTTGTCGACCAGCGCGGCGACGGTTTGGCGCAGGAGATCCCTTTCGTCACTCACAGCGCCTCCAGCACGCGGCGGCGATGCACCGCCGGATTTCCCCACGCCGGACGCAGCGCCTGCACCCGCAGCAGCCACAGCGACAGGTCGTGTTCCGCGGTGAAGCCGATGGCGCCGTGGGTTTGCAGCGCGCAGCGGGCAGCCAGCAACGCGGCATCGGATGCGGCCACCTTGGCGGCACTGACATCCCGGGCGGTGTCGGCACAGTTCCCAGCCTTCTCGGCCAGCGTTACTGCCGCGCCGTAGACCAGCGGCCGCGCCAGCTCGATCGCGATGTGCACGTCGGCCAGCTTGTGTTTGACCGCCTGATAGGAGCCGATCACCCGGCCGAACTGAGTGCGTTGTTTGGCGTAGTCGACGGCGGCGTCCAACATCGCCTGGCCGGCGCCGACCAGTTGCGCGGCGGTGGCCAGCACGCCGAACTCATAGGCGCGCGCCACGTCGGCGTCCCACCCGGCACCCGACGCGGTGACCTCGAAGAGCCGGCGGGCTGGGTCGACGCAATCGTGCCGCTCACCGAGCATCGCCTCGCACACCCGTCCGGCCGGGTCGTGGCCGGCGAGCAACACCAACCCGGCTGAATCGGCGTCCACCGCCCGCGGAACATGGGGCGGCAACGCCACGGTGGCCATCAACTCACCGGCCGCCAGGGCCGCGGACCGGTGATCCCCGGCCAGCAAGATCGGCGCCACCGCGATGGATTCGACGATCGGCCCGGGCACACACCAGCGCCCCAGTCGCTCCATCGCTAGCACCAGGTCGACTGGGTGCGCGCCCAGTCCGCCGAGCCGTTCCGGCACGGCCAGCGCGGTGACGCCCAACTCCGCTAGTTGCGCCCAGATCTTTCGCCCCGGCACGGTGTCGCCGGCCGCCCAGGACTGAACCGCGGAAGGCACGTCTGCGGCAGAAAGCGCGGCGTCGATGCTGGCAGCGAAATCGCGCTGCTCTTGGTCGAGATCGAACTTCACTTCTTCTCCCGCGGCAGACCCAGTAGCCGCTCGGCGATGATGTTGCGCTGGATCTCGTTGGTGCCGGCGTAGATCGGCCCACCGAGTGCAAACAGGTAGCCGTCGGCCCAGGAATCGGCCAACTCGCCGTCGGCACCGCGAATGTCCAACGCGGTCTGATGCAGCGCGACGTCGAGGTCGGACCAGAACACCTTGGTCACCGACGCTTCCGCACCCAGCTCACCCCCGGCGGCCAGCCGGGTCACGGTGCCGAACGTGTGCAGCCGATAGGCCTGCGCCTTGATCCACGCATCAGCCACCTGACCTGCGAAGGCAGGTGGGGCTTGCCGAGTCCGCCAGAGTGCCGCCAGTTTCTCGGCCCCGACCAGGAAACGAGCCGGGCTGCGCAGTGACATGCCGCGCTCGTTGCTGGAGGTGCTCATCGCAGCTCGCCAGCCGTCGTTCGGGGTGCCGATGACGTCGGCGTCGGGCACGAACACGTCGTCGAGGAAGATCTCACCGAAGCCGGTGTCACCGCCGAGTTGGGTGATCGGCCGCACCGTGATGCCGTCGGCGTGCAGGTCGAACATGACATAGGTCAGCCCGCGATGCCGTTCCGCCTGTGGGTCCGAGCGGAAGAGCCCGAATGCCTTCTCGCCGAACGGCGCCCGTGAACTCCAGATCTTCTGGCCGCTGAGCCTCCAACCGCCGTCGACCTTGGTGGCCGTCGACCGCAGCGATGCCAGGTCGCTGCCGGACTCCGGCTCCGACCAGGCCTGAGCCCAGATCTCCTCCCCGCTGGCCATCTTCGGCAGAATCCGGGCCAACTGTTCTTCGGTGCCGTGCGCGAACAGCGTCGGGGCCAGCATCGACGTCCCGTTGGCACTGGCTCGTGCCGGTGCGCCCGCACCGAAGTACTCCTCCTCGAACATCACCCATTGCAGCAGGGTGGCGTCGCGGCCCCCGTACCGCTTCGGCCAGCTGACCACCGACAGACCGGCATCGAAAAGCACTCTGTCCCAGCGGCGATGCTGCTCGAATCCTTCGGCCGTGTCATAGGACTTCGTCGGAAACGACGCCCTGTTCGCTGCCAGGAAGTCACGGACCTCGGCGCGAAAGGCCTCCGTGTCGGCGTCGAAATCCAGGTCCATCAGACCTGCTCTCTCAACTGCGGCTTGACCACCTTGCCGCCCGGGTTGCGGGGCAGGGATTCCACAAAGACCACCGATCGTGGCGTCTTGAAGTTGGCCAAATGTTGTCGGCTGTAGGCGATCACCTGTGCAGCGTCCAACCCGGAGCCAGGTCGGCGGATGATGAATGCCCGGCCGACCTCGCCGAGCCGTTCATCTGGCACACCGATCACCGCGGCGTCGGCCACCCCGTCCAAGCGGGCCAGCACCTGCTCAACCTCGGCGGGGTAGACGTTGAACCCCCCGCAGATGTACATGTCCTTGAGTCGGTCAGTGATGCGCAGGTTGCCGGCGCCGTCGATCTGGCCGACGTCCCCGGTGTGCAGCCACCCGTCGGCGTCGATCGCCGCGGTGGTGGCGGCGGGATCGTCGAGGTAGCCGAGCATGACGTTGGGGCCGCGCAGCAGCACCTCGCCGCAATCACCAATGCGCAGTTGGAAATCGGCGATCGGACGCCCGCAGGTGGTGGCCACCGTGACCGCGTTGTCGTCGGGGCGGCACATGGTGGCGAACCCGCCCGACTCGGTCAGCCCGTAGGCGGTGAGCACGATGTCGATGTCCAGCTCGGACTGCATTCGCTCGATCAGCACCGCCGGCACCGTCGCTGCGCCGGTGGCCGCGAAACGCAGTGCGCTCAGGTCGAAGCCGGTTCGATCGGGATGGTCCAACAGAGCCTGGTAAACGGTGGGAGGTCCGGGCAGCACGGTGATCCGGTGCGCCTGCATGGCCCGCAGGGTGCGCAGCGGATCGAAGGTCAGTTGCGGTATCAGCGTGGCGCCGCTCTGCAGGCACGCCAGAATCCCGGCTTTGTAGCCGAAGTTGTGGAAGAACGGGTTGACGCAGAGGTAACGGTCGTCGGCGGTGAGTTTGCCGCAAGCCGCCCAGGCGGCCGGACCCGACAGCGACTGTCGGTGCGCGCACAGCACGCCTTTGCTGCGGCCGGTGGTGCCGGAGGTGAAGAGGATGTCGGACACGTCGTCGGGACAGACCGCGGCGGCGCGGGCATCCACCTGCGCGTCGGACACCTGTGTGCCGGCGGCGACGAACTCGTCCCAGGTTCCGTCCGGCTTTGCTATGGGCACCCGCACCACGTACCGCAGCGCCGGCAACGTGCGGCGGTCCAGCTCGGCCATCCGGTCCACCCCCAGGAACTCGCCCATCGCAACCAGGACATTCGCGCCGCTGCGAGCGAGAATGTCGGCGGCTTCGGCCGCGGTGTAGCGCGTGTTGAGCGGCACGACGGCCCCGCCGGCGTACTGGGCGGCCAGGCAGGCCACCACCCAGTGCCAGGTGTTCGGCGACCAGATCGCCACCCGATCGCCGGGCGTCACACCCAGGGTGATCAGGGCCGCTGCTGCGCGACGCACCTCGTCGCGCAGGCCGGCGTAGGTGAGTCGCCGATCGTCGTCGATCAGCGCGTCGTGGTCGGGAAACTCGTGGGCGATCCGGTCCAGGACTGCAGGGGTGGTCTGCACATCACTGGTCATCGACGCTCCTCCACCGCCGCCTGGCGCCGCCAGGCCAACAAAGCAAGTGCTTGGTAGGTTAGCCTACAGGGGTGCAGCAGGTCGAGGAGTTCCGGGCCGAGGTGCGCGAGTGGCTGGCCGAGAACCTGGTCGGCGAATTCGCCAAGCTCAAGGGTCGGGGCGGCCCGGGCCGCCAGCATGAGGCGTTCGAGGAGCGGCGCTCCTGGAACCAGCATCTGGCGGCGGCGGGTTTAACGTGTTTGGGCTGGCCCGTCGAGCACGGCGGCCGCGGTCTGTCGGTCGCGCACCGGGTGGCGTTCTACGAGGAGTACGCCCGAGCCGACGCCCCGGACAAGGTGAACCACTTCGGGGAGGAACTACTGGGCCCGACGTTGATTGAGTACGGCACCACCGAGCAGCAACAGCGCTTCCTACCCCGAATCCTCGATGTCACCGAGTTGTGGTGCCAGGGCTACTCCGAACCCGGTGCCGGCAGCGACCTGGCCAACGTGTCGACGACGGCGTTACTTGACGGCGACCGGTGGGTGATCAACGGACAGAAGGTGTGGACCTCGCTGGCGCACTGGGCGCAGTGGTGTTTCGTCCTGGCCCGCACGAAGCAGGGTTCACAGCGCCACGCCGGGTTGTCGTATCTGCTGGTGCCGCTGGATCAGCCCGGCGTGGAGATCCGCCCGATCGTCCAGCTGACGGGCGATTCGGAGTTCAACGAGGTGTTCTTCGACGACGCGCGCACCGATGCCGAGCTGGTGGTCGGCGCGCCTGGTGACGGGTGGCGGGTCGCGATGGGAACGCTGACCTTCGAGCGCGGCGTTTCCACGCTCGGGCAACAGATCGTCTATGCGCGCGAGTGGAATGCCGTTGTGGAACTCGCCAAACGCACCGGTGCCGTCGACGACCCGCTGATCCGGGAACGCCTGACTCGCTCGTGGGCGGGCCTGCAGGTGATGCGATCGTATGCGCTGGCAACTATGGACGTCCGACAGCCCGGACAGGACAACGTGTCGAAACTGTTGTGGGCTAATTGGCATCGCGGCCTGGGCGAGCTCGCGATGGATATCTCCGGGAAGGCGGGCATGGTGTTGGACGACGCTGACTTCGACGAATGGCAACGGCTCTACCTGTTCACCCGGGCTGACACCATCTACGGCGGCTCCAACGAGATTCAGCGCAACATCATCGCCGAGCGCGTCCTCGGCCTACCCCGGGAGGTCAGCGGGTGACGTTCGCAGTCGCACCGAAAGAGATTGCCGGACACGGGCTTCTAGCCGGCAAAGTGGTGGTCGTGACGGCCGCTGCCGGCACCGGGATCGGCTCGGCGACCGCGCGCCGGGCACTGGCTGAGGGGGCCAACGTGGTGGTCTCCGACCATCACGAACGACGGCTGGGCGAGACCCGTGACAACCTTGCCGCACTGGGGCTGGGCCGGGTGGAGAGCGTGGTGTGCGATGTGACGTCGACCGCGGCCGTCGACGCGTTGATCGCCGCCACGGTGCAGCGGCTGGGCCGAATCGACGTGCTGGTCAACAATGCTGGATTGGGCGGACAGACCCCAGTGGTCGACATGACCGACGAGGAATGGGACCGAGTGCTGAATGTGACACTGACATCGGTGTTGCGCGCGACGCGGGCGGCGCTGCGCTACTTCCGCGACGCCGGGCACGGCGGCGTGATCGTCAACAACGCCAGCGTGCTGGGCTGGCGCGCCCAGCATTCCCAGTCGCACTATGCGGCGGCCAAGGCCGGTGTGATGGCGCTGACCCGCTGCAGTGCCGTCGAAGCCGTGGAGTACGGGGTGCGCATCAACGCCGTCTCGCCCAGTATCGCCCGGCACGAGTTCCTAGAGAAGACCAGCTCGGCGGAGCTGTTGGATCGGCTGTCCGAAGGTGAGGCGTTCGGCCGGGCCGCCGAGCCGTGGGAAGTGGCTGCCACGATCGCGTTTCTGGCCAGCGACTACTCCAGTTATATGACTGGAGAGGTGATTTCGGTATCGAGCCAGCATCCATGACGCCCATGACACGCCGAGACGAACTTTTGCACCTGGCGGCTACTATGATTGCCGAACGCGGTTTGCGCGCCACCACCGTTCGTGACATCGCCGACTCGGCGGGCATCCTGTCCGGCAGCCTGTATCACCACTTCGCCTCCAAAGAGGAGATGGTCGACGATCTGCTGCGCGGTTTTCTGGACTGGCTGTTCGCTCGGTACCGAGAAATTGTCGACACCGAACCCAACCCGCTGGCGCGGCTCAAGGGTCTGTTCATGGCGTCGTTCGAGGCCATTGAAGACCGGCACGCCCAAGTCGTCATTTACCAGGACGAAGCCAAACGGCTCTCGTCGCAGCCGCGGTTCTCGTATATCGAGGAACGTAACAAAGAGCAGCGTAAGATGTGGGTCGACGTGCTGCGGCAGGGCATCGACGAGGGCTACTTTCGGCCCGATCTCGACGTCGACCTGGTCTACCGTTTCATCCGGGACACCACCTGGGTCTCGGTGCGCTGGTATCGGCCCGGGGGTGCTTTGACGGCCGAGCAGGTCGGCCTCCAATACCTCACCATTGTCCTCGGCGGAATAGTGAAGGAGTCTCACAATGGCTGACACAGATGGGATCTCATCGGCCTACGTCATCGACGCCGTCCGTACCGCGGTCGGCAAGCGCAACGGTTCGCTGGCCGCTGTGCACCCGATAGACCTGGGGGTGGCGGCGTTCCGCGGTTTGTTTTCTCGGGTGAGCGTCGATCCCGGGGCGGTCGACGACGTGATCGTCGGATGCGTCGACGCCATCGGGGGCCAGGCCGGCAACATCGGCCGCAATGTCTGGCTGGCGGCAGGCTACCCCGAGGAGGTCCCCGGTGTTACCGTGGACCGGCAGTGCGGCTCCAGCCAGCAGGCGATTTCCTTTGGTGCACAAGCGATCATGTCGGGGACGGCAGACGTGGTCCTGGCTGGCGGGGTGCAGAACATGAGCCAGATCCCGATCGCCTCGGCAATGGAGGTCGGTAAACAGTTCGGCTTCACCTCTCCGACGAACGAGTCGAAGAACTGGCTGCACCGCTACGGCGACCAGGAGATCTCGCAGTTCCGTGGAGCGGAGTTGATCGCCGAGCGCTGGAACATCTCCCGCGAGGAGATGGAGGTGTTCGCCTTCTCCAGCCATCAGCGTGCGTTGTCGGCGATTCGGGCCGGACAATTCGACAACGAGATCGTCGGTGTCGCCGTGGACGGCGACGAGTTCCGGATCGACGAGGGTCCCCGGGAGACGTCGCTGCAGAAGATGGCGGCGCTGCCGACGCTGGTCGAAGGTGGGAGGCTGACCGCCGCATTGGCCAGCCAGATCTCCGACGGCGCCAGTGCGGTGCTGCTGGCCTCCGAGCAGGCACTCACCGACCATAAGCTCACCCCGAGGGCGCGCATCCACCACGTCAGCGCCCGCGGCGCCGACCCAGTGCTCATGCTGACGGGACCGATTGCTGCCACTCGCCACGCGCTGGACAAGACCGGGCTGTCGATCGGCGACATCGACGTTGTCGAGATCAACGAGGCGTTCGCGCCGGTGGTGCTGGCCTGGCTCAAGGAGATCAAAGCCGATCCGCAGATCGTCAACCCCAGCGGCGGCGCGATCGCGCTCGGGCATCCGCTCGGCGCTACCGGCGCCAAGCTGTTCGCGACGATGCTGGGTGAGCTCGAGCGCACCGGCGGCCGCTACGGGCTGCAGACGATGTGCGAGGGCGGCGGCACAGCCAATGTCACCATCATCGAACGGCTGTAGGGCCAGCTTCCCCTTCTGCCGCGAGGGTGCGTGTCGCCGGTCGACACGCCATGCAGTTAACCGTTTTTGCGCACGCTCGCGAATGAGGTGCCGGTCAGCGGGACAGCCCGGCGATGATGTCGTCGACCGTACGTCGCGCCAGTACGTCCAGGTCACGGCGGATCGCACCGTGCAGCGGTCCGTGCAGGGCAAGTTCGGCGAACCCGTGCACGGCGGACCAGCAGGGCCACTCGGCACCGTGGCGTCGGCGGGTTTGCAGCACCCCGGCATCCACCATGGCGTCGAGGGCGTCGACCAGGGCGCGAAACGGGGGCGGGAGACGCTCGCCGTCGACTGCGGTGAGGCCGGACCCGAAGAATGCCAGCGAGAACCATCCCGGCTCGTCCAGCGCGAATTCGATGTAGCCGAGCCCGACATCGCGCAGCTGATTGCGCACCCGTGTCTCGACTGAACCCCGCCGGCGTGCCGGGCTGACCATGCGCGCCGCCATTCGGTCCTGGATAGCCATCGCAACCGCTCCCAACAGTGCCTCACGGTCGGCGAAGTGACGGTACGCGGCGTTGGGCGAGACACCGACCCGCCGGGTCACTTCCCGGATGGTCAGTGCCTCCGGACCGCCGGCCCGGGTGAGGGCCAGGCCGGCATCGATCAGTGCCGCGCGCAGGTCACCGTGGTGATAACCGGCCCTTGCCCCAGCCAACTCTTGACAACTCCCTGCAGTCGAAGTGTACAGTGTGCACATTACCAATGTTGACAGCGTGAACATGGCAAGGGAGGACGCGCCGTGTCCTAACCCGTCCCAACCCATCTCAGGAGGTGCACGATGACCACCACCAAGACCGGCCTGACCACGATCAGCCTGGTGTGCCTGCCCACACCCGAACAGGACAAGGCGATCGCGTTCTACGAGTCACTCGGTTTTGAGAAGCGCACCGATCAGCCGTTCGGTGGCGGCTACCGGTGGATCGAGGTCTACCCGCCCGAGGGCACCACCGGCATCGCGCTCGCCCCACCGCCACCGCAGGGCGGACCGGTGGAACCGACCGTCACCGGCATCACCCTGACCACCAGCGACATCGACGCCACCCACGAAGCGATGAAGGAACTTGGCGTCGACGTCGAGGAAGAGGTGTCGCGAATGGGCGAGCCGGTTCCACCGATGTTCTGGTTCCGCGACCCGACCGGGCACACGCTAATGGTCGTGGAGTCCTGACCGGTCACTGCACGAAGACCGCCGCGGCCTGCAGATGGGCGATAGCGTCGCTGACGATTGCGTCGATCAGCTCCGCGCACGACGGCAGATCCTCCAAGATGCCGGCCACCTGACCCGACGCCAGCACCCCGGCTTCGGTGTTGCCTTCCACCAGTCCGGCTTTCAGCAGCATCGGGGTGTTGGCTGCCATCAGTACTTGCGACCAGGTGAGCTCCTTGCCGTGCCGCATCGCCAGCCCGTCGCGGACCATCGTCGGCCAGGACACCTGCGACATCTTTTTGAATTTGGCGGCATTAAGCAATGCTGCGGCGAACCGTCGTGCCCCCGAGCCACTTTCCAGCTTCTCGACCAGCCCGGTACGCAGCACCCGGTGCGGCATGCCGTCGACGCGGGTGGTCACGACCGTGCCGTCCAATCCGGACTGCAGATAGCGTTGCTTCACTGAGCCCGGAACGGTGGAATCTGAGGTGAGCAAAAACCGGGTGCCCATGGCCACCCCAGCTGCGCCGTAGCTTAACGCGGCCGCCAAACCGCGGCCGTCGAAGAAGCCGCCGGCCGCAACAACCGGGATACTCACGGCGTCCAGCACCGACGGCAACAGCAGCGTGGTCGCCACCGGCCCGGTGTGTCCGCCGCCTTCGCCGCCTTGCACGATCACCGCGTCGGCGCCCCAGGATGCCACCTTGCGGGCGTGCTTGGCCGCGCCGACCGACGGGATCACCACGGCACCTGCGTCTTTCAGCCGGGCGATCAGCTCAGGCCTGGGTGCAAGCGCGAACGACGCCACCTTCACGCCCTCACGGATCATCAGCTCCACCCGCTCGCCGGCGTCGGTCGCATCGGCGCGGATGTTGACCCCGAATGGCTTGTCGGTGGCCGACTTCACCTTGTCGATCGCGGTTGCCAGCTCGTCGAGCGTCATCGTCGCCGACGCCAAAATTCCCAGCCCGCCGGCGTTGGCGGTCGCCGTCACCAGCCGGGCGCCGGCCACCCAGCCCATTCCGGTCTGCACGACCGGATGCTCGATGCCGATCAGTTCGGTGAGTGGGGTGCGCAACCTCATGCCCTTACCTCTTTGTCGCGCAGTGATTTAGGGTCGATCACGTCTCGGACCAGGTGCAACTCGCCAGGAGTCGGCATTCGGGTCTCGGCTGCATCATCCACGCCGTGGACATCGAACGACGTGTTCTCCCGCACCTGGTCGGGTGCAACGCCCGGATGCAGGGAAACCGCCCGCATGGTGTGGGCGGGCCCGCCGAAGTCGAACACGCCCAGGTTGGACACCACCCGGTGCACGGCGACAAACCGAAACGCCGGGTTGGCGGGATCGACCTTGTCGTAGCCGATGCCGCACACCACATCGACGGCGTCGCAGAACACCCGCGGCGAGTGGTTGCCCACCCAGTAGCTGGTGGCGTGGTTGATGGTGTTACCCGGTGAACCTCGTACGCCGAACATCTGTCGGGTCGGTTGCTGCAGGGGCCCGAACGCCGAGATGTTCTGGTTGCCGTAGCGGTCGATCTGGTTGGCGCCCATCACCACATGCCGGCGACCCCACGCCAACGTCTCGAAGACCCGGCCGAACGGCATCCAGCCCTCGATCGCCCCGGACCCACCCAACGCCGGAGTGTCGGCCAGCAGCAGCGCTTCGCCGTCGGTCAGCAGGATGTCGGGGGAGAAAGTCAGCCGGGCAAGCCGAGCACCGATGGACGCCAGGGTGGTCATGGGGCTGACCATGATCTCGCCGGCGTCGCGAAACAACTCGGCGCAGGCTATCGCGCACACCTCGGCGCGAGTGGGGGAATCCGTCATGCCCGCTTCCCGAACTTCCGGACCGCCGCCTGGTAGTCATCCTCGCTGCCGGACAGATAGGTCGCCGCGAACTGCGCCCAGCTGTCGTCGGATTTGGCGGCTTCAGCGTAGTGGCGCTGGAATTTCTCGTCGCGGCCGTAATCGGCTGCGCCGGTGGTGAAGTGCGCACCGCCGGGTGCGTACACCACCGCGTCGACCATCATGCGGTTCACCAACAGGGCCTGGTGCGGCACCGACTTGACCAGCTCCTCGGTCGGTACCACCTGTTCCACCGACAGGAACCTCCGATCGGCGGCCATCAGGAACAGGTCATCGAAGTACGGGTCGACGCCGGTGTAGGCGGCGTTGCCCCGGGCGTCACCGAGGTTCAGGTGCACGAATGCGGCGTCAAGGTGCAGTGCCGGCATCGCGACCAGGGTCTCGTGTCCGCCGTCCGGCGCGGGGTAGGGACTGGTGACCGTCGCCAGCTCGTCGCCGAAGAAGTCGGGAACCGAGCTGCCCAGACCGGCGCGGATCGGCAGGAACGGCAGCCGCTGCGCGGCAGCTTGCAGTCCGCAGCGCAGCATGCCCTCGTCCATCTCCCGGGCTTCGATGGCGCCGGACGTGCGTGCCCGTGCGAACCAGGGGTCGTAAAACGGCGGCGAATCCAGCGAGACGAAACCGTAGTAGACCTTGCGGACGTTGCCAGCCGAGCACAGCAACCCCAGGTCCGGCCCGCCGTAGGTGACCACCGTCAGATCCTTGACGCCGGTGCGCAGCATCGCGCGCACGAACGCCATAGGCTTGCGTCGCGACCCCCAGCCGCCGATGCCGATCGTCATGCCGTCGCGCAACTCGGCGACGGCATCGTCAAGCCTCGTCAGCTTGTCGGTCACTTCTTCTCCACGAACGCATCCCGGTGCTCGTCGGCAACCCCGGCGAGGTTGAGCTCGAAGGTGAAGCCCTGTTCCATGCGGTAACTGGCGTTCACCCGCTGCACGTCGATGAAGTTCAGCGCCTCCTTGGCGGCGCGGATCACCCGGGTGTCCTTGGCGGCGATGTCGCGGGCAACCCGCAGCGCAGCCTCGTCGAGCTGATCACGCGGCACTACCTCGTGCACCGAGCCGAAGTGGTGCAGGGTAGCGGCATCCACGGTGGCGGCGGTGAAGAACAGCCGGCGCAGCATGTGCTGCGGCACCAGCCGGGACAGGTGCGTGGCCGCACCCAGCGCACCGCGCTCCACTTCCGGCAGTCCGAAGGTGGCGTCGTCGGAGGCCACGATCACGTCGGCGTTGCCGACCAGACCGATGCCGCCGCCCAGGCAGAAGCCGTGGACGGCGGCCACCACCGGTACCGCACATTCGTAGACCGCGCGAAACGCCGCGAAGCAGCCGCGGTTGGCGTCGATCAAGGCGGTGTATCCCTGGCCGGCAGCTTGGGTGCGCTGCATCTCCTTGATGTCGACGCCGGCGTTGAAGCCACGCCCCGCAGCCCGCAGGATCACCACATGGGTGGTCGGGTCGGCGCCGGCGGCGGTGATGGTGTCGGCCAGCTCGAACCAGCCGCGCGAGGGGATGGCGTTGACCGGGGGATAGTCGACGGTGACCGCGACTATTCCCGATCCAGAACCCGATCCAGAGCCCGGTTCGACGGTGGTGGACGTGATCGTCATACGCACTTCCTGTGGAGCGGGTACCTGAGCAAGCATTTGCTTGGTACGCTAGCACAGTGTCCACGGTGACCGAAGAGATTAACCTCGGATTGGACGGTCGGGTGGTCCTGGTGACCGGCGGAGTCCGTGGCGTCGGCGCCGGGATCAGCTCGGTCTTCGCCGACCAGAAGGCAACGCTGGTGACCTGCGCCCGTCGCCCGGCTGACAGCTTGCCCTATGAGTTCCACGCCTGCGACGTTCGTGACGACGACGCCGTCAAGGCCCTGATCGACACGATCGTGCAGCGACACGGCCGGCTGGACATCGTGGTGAACAACGCCGGCGGCTCCCCGTACGCCCTGGCCGCCGATGCCTCGGCCAACTTCAGCCGCAAGATCGTCGAGCTGAACCTGCTCGGTCCGCTGCAGGTTTGCCAACACGCCAACGCGCAGATGCAGACCCAGCCCACGGGTGGGTCGATCGTCAACATCTCCAGCGTCAGCGGTCACCGGGCCAGCCCCGGCACCTCGGCCTATGGGGCGGCCAAGGCCGGCGTGGACAACCTCACCGCCACGCTGGCGGTGGAGTGGGCGCCCAAGGTCCGGGTGAACTCGGTGGTGGTCGGCATGGTCGCAACCGAACAGGCCGAACTGTTCTACGGCGACGCCGATTCGGTGGCCGCCGTCGCGGCCACCGTGCCGCTGGGCCGGCTGGCCAGACCCGACGACATCGGCTGGGCGACAGCGTTTCTGGCTTCCGATATCGCCTCCTACATCAGTGGGGCAACCCTGGAAGTGCACGGCGGGGGCGAATCGCCGGCATACCTGCAAGCATCGAGTGCCAACAAGTAAAAGGGACACACTTCTATGGGGCTTCTGGACGGGCGGGTGGTCATCGTCACCGGCGCCGGCGGTGGAATCGGGCGAGCGCATGCGCTGGCGTTCGCCGCAGCAGGTGCGACGGTGGTAGTCAACGACATCGGTGTCGGCCTGGACGGGTCACCCGCCGGTGGCGGCAGCGCTGCGCAGGGCGTGGTCGATGAGATCGTCGCGGCCGGAGGTGTTGCGGTGGCCAACGGCTCCAACGTCGCCGACTGGCAGCAGGCGGAGGCGTTGATCCGGGCCGCGGTGGATAACTTCGGCGGCCTGGACGTGCTGGTGAACAACGCCGGCATCGTCTGCGACCGGATGCTGGCCAACACCAGCGAGCGGGAGTTCGATGCCGTCGTCGCCGTACACCTCAAGGGGCACTTCGCGACCATGCGGCATGCAGCCTCCTACTGGCGGGGGTTGGCCAAGGAAGGCAGAAGCGTTGATGCCCGGATCATCAACACCACTTCCGGCGCCGGCCTGCAGGGCAGCGTCGGGCAGGCCAACTACAGCGCCGCCAAGGCCGGAATCGCCGCGTTGACGCTGGTGGCCGCAGCTGAGCTGGGCCGCTACGGCGCGACGGTCAACGCGATCGCCCCGTCGGCGCGCACCCGGATGACCGAAACCGTGTTCGCCGAGATGATGGCCAAACCCGACGAGGGATTCGACGCGATGGCCCCGGAGAACATCTCGCCGCTGGTGGTGTGGCTGGGCAGCGCAGAGTCGCGCGGGGTCACCGGCAAGGTGTTCGAAGTCGAGGGCGGCATCATCCGGGTCGCCGAGGGCTGGGCACACGGCCCGCAGGTCGACAAGGGTGCCAAGTGGGATCCCGCCGAGCTGGGCCCCGTCGTCGCCGACCTGCTGGCCACGTCGCGGCCTGCGGTTCCCGTCTACGGCGCTTGACGACCGTCACCGTGTCGAAACTGTGACGTCTCCTCCACCTGAGCATCAAGTCTGCCTGTTCGCCATCGATCAGCGGCTACGGTAGCATCCGTCTGTCCGCTCATTGAGCGTCGGTCGCGGCTGTTGTAGCGCATCTACATCCTGGAGGAACGCATGCCGACGATCGACATGGTTGCCTCTGCGTCGCCAAAAATGGTGCCGAGCCAGCGGCCTCCGCACCCCGGCGAGTCCATGCCGATGTTTGCCTGGGTTAGCGTCGCCCTCTTTTTTGGCTCCCTCACTGTGTTTGTGGCTGCCACGGTCGCCGCGGTCGGGGGATACGCGCCGATCTGGATTGCGATCCCGTTCAATGCCGCGGTCGTGTACGGCATGTTCGGGGCGGCCCACGAGGCGTTGCACAACACCGTCTGCTCAGTGCGATGGGTGAACACGGTAGTCGGGCGAGTTGCCTGGATTTTCGTCGTGCCTTTGCTCGTGCCCTTGTTTTCTTTGCCGGCATTCACCTACATCCATATGGAGCACCACCGGCATACCAACGATCCCGACAAAGACCCTGACATGTTCGCCTCCCATGCACCGGCTTGGCAGCTGCCGTTCCGATGGGCGTTGATAGACGTCTTCTACGCGGTCTGGTACGTCCGTCGCCTGCGGGAACGGCTACACCGTTCCTGGCGCCGTCCGGTGGCTGAGCTCACCGAAACGGCATTCGTGTTCGCTATAGGCATTGCCGGCATCAGCGTCGCAGCTGTCACCGGACACTTTTGGACCGTCGCGATCGTCCTGTTGATCCCGCAGCGCATCGGCTTGATGGTCATCGGCTGGTGGTTCGACTGGCTGCCTCACCATGGACTGGAACTGACGCAACGCGAAAACCGTTACCGGGCAACCCGGGTCAGGATCGGTATGGAGTGGCTGCTAAGCCCGGTGCTGCTGATGCAGAACTACCATCTGATGCACCACCTGTATCCGGGGTTGCCGTCCTATCGCGCGCCGCAGATATGGCGGCGCAACGAGGAAGCATTCCTGCGTCGCAATGCCGCTATTTCGACCGCCTTCGGTCGGCAACTGAATTGTGATGAGTTCCGCGGACTGAAGCAGGGTAGCCGCGAAAGCGCCTCAACGGGTTAACGGGTCGCAGATCGCGATCGGGGTCACCCGGTCGGCCTTTCATAACAGGCTGGGAGACCAGTGCCCCCGCGCCGAACGTGAAGCTGTTGCCAGATCTGGGCCGATTTTTCGCAACAGCTTCACGCTCGGTGGCCGTGGGCTCGGTGGCCGTGGGCTCGGTGGCCGTGGGCTCGGTGGCCGTGGGCTCGCCGAGCCACGACAGTTAGATCCGTTCGATGATGGTGGCGCCCGACAGGGCGCCGCCGGCGCACATGGTGATCAACGCGGCGGTCTGGTCGGTGCGTTCGAGTTCGTGCAGCGCGGTGACGATTAGCCGGCTGCCGCTGCAGCCGACCGGATGACCCAGTGCGATCGCTCCGCCGTTGACGTTGACCCGATCCATGTCCGGCTGGAGGACGTTGGCCCAGGACAGCACCACCGACGCGAACGCCTCATTTATTTCGATGACGTCGATGTCGCCGATCTTCATGCCCGCCTTCTCCAGCACCTTCGCGGTGGACTGCACCGGTCCGTCGAGGTGGTAGTAGGTCTCGGCGCCGACGAGCACCTGGCTGACGATCCGCGCTCGCGGTGTGAAGCCCAGCGCTTTGGCCCTGTCTTCATCCATCCACAACAGCGCTGCGGCGCCATCGGAGATCTGCGACGACGTGCCCGCGGTGTGGATAGCGCCCTCGATGACCGGCTTCAGCTGGGCCAGGGTCGCCATGGTGGTGTCGCGCAGACCCTGGTCACGACTGACCGTGTGCCGCTCGGCGGTGGGCCGTTTGTTCTCGTCGAGCACCGGCGCCTCGATCGGCGAGACCTCGCGGTCGAACCGACCCTCGGCCCAGGCCTGCTTGGCCAGCTGCTGGGACCGCACGCCGAAGGCGTCGACGTCGGCGCGGGTGATCCCGCGGCGCTTGGCGATCCGCTCAGCGGCGTCGAACTGGTTGGGCAGGTCGATATCCCACGATTCCGCGCGCCAGTTGTGCTCCGGGCCGGCGCTTTCGCCTAGGCCGACACGGCTCATCGCCTCGACCCCGCACGCGATGCCGACGTCGATGGCGCCGACGGCAATCAGGCCGGCGACCAGGTGGTTGGCCTGCTGACCGCTGCTGCACTGGCAGTCGACGGTGGTGGCGCCGACGTGTTCGGGCAGGCCTGCAGTGAGCCACGCGGTCCGGGTGACGTTGTTGGACTGTTCGGCGTACTGCGTCACACAGCCGCCGACGACCTGTTCGACGTGGCCTGCGTCGATGCCGGCCTTGCCCACCAGCGCCTTCTGCACCGCGCCGAGCAGTTCGGTCGCATGCAGCCCCGATAGCCAGCCGTTACGCTTGCCGATCGGACTGCGGGTAGCTTCGACGATTACTGGATTCCCCATGTCATCAACCTAGAACACGTTCCAGTACTCTGACAAGCGACGATACGTCGTCGCATTTTGTCCACCTCGAGGCCATGTTTTACTGGGTCACGTTGTATGGAGGAGTAGACGCATGCCGATTCCCGATCAGGCCCCTACCCTTCCCGCAGGGTTCGACTTCCTCAACCCCGACATCAACGTGCAGGGCCTTCCGGTCGAGGAGTTCGCCGGGCTTCGCCGCGCGGCGCCGGT
Organism: Mycobacterium sp. TH-M106; assembly: GCF_057473765.1. NCBI lineage: Bacteria > Bacillati > Actinomycetota > Actinomycetes > Mycobacteriales > Mycobacteriaceae > Mycobacterium > Mycobacterium sp. TH-M106. Next base: position 35,535 of record NZ_JBYCLE010000040.1, read on the forward strand.
CCATTGGGTCGACCAAGCACCCGGCAAGGGTGGCGGGTTCGACGACGGCGGCTACTGGGCGATCACCAAACACAGCGACGTCAAAGAGGTTTCATTGCGCAGCGACGTCTTCTCCAGCTACCAGAACTGCGTCATCCCGCGTTTCGAAGACGACATACAGCGGGAGAACATCGAAGTTCAGCGGTTCGTGATGCTGAACATGGATGCACCGCATCACACTCGGCTGCGCCGGATCATCTCCCGCGGTTTCACACCGCGGGCGATCGAACGGCTGCGTGACGAGCTCGACAAGCGAGCGCAGAACATCGTCAGAGCGGCCGCAGATGCCGGCTGCGGTGACTTCGTCGAGCAGGTGTCGTGCGAGTTGCCGCTGCAGGCGATCGCCGGTCTGCTCGGGGTGCCGCTGGAAGACCGCGACAAGCTGTTTCGATGGTCCAACGAAATGACCGGCAGCGAAGATCCCGAATACGCCGACATCGACGCGCAGGCCTCATCGCTGGAACTGATCGCCTACGCCATGCAGCTGGCCGCCGAGAAGGCGCAGAACCCGGGCGAAGACATCGTCACCACGCTGATCAACGCCGACGTCGACGGCGAGAAACTCTCCGACGACGAGTTCGGGTTCTTCGTGGTGATGCTGGCGGTGGCCGGCAACGAGACCACCCGCAACTCGATCACCCACGGGATGATCGCGTTCTGCGAGCACCCAGACCAGTGGGAGCTGTTCAAGAAGGACCGCCCGGTGACCGCCGCCGACGAGATCGTCCGCTGGGCCACCCCGGTGACCTGTTTCCAGCGCACCGCGCTGACCGACTATGAACTGTCCGGGGTGCAGATCGCCAAGGGGCAGCGGGTGGTGATGTTTTACCGCTCGGCCAACTTCGACGAGGAGGTGTTCGACGACCCGTTCACGTTCAACATCTTGCGCGACCCCAATCCGCA
>NZ_JBYCLE010000041.1:0-6874 GCF_057473765.1 Mycobacterium sp. TH-M106
AGCCTCGGCATTCCGACGGTCCGGACGGCCAGTGAAGCCTAGTGTCTGGGCGTCGACCGCGGCCCGGAATGTCTTCGGTGATGCGCTGGGTGTGCGCATAGTTTCGGCCGGACGCCTGAAGCACGGCTCGCGGCCGTAGGCTGGAGCCATGGTGGCGTCGCAAGTGAACCGCGCGCGAGTCGCAGCCCAGACACTGCTCGCTGAGGTGCCGGGTCGACTCACGCATGTGAACGGTGTCGCAGCGGCGGCTGAAGTTCTCCGCGGACGTTTCGATGTGGTCTCTGCGAATTGCCTGGTAGCGGCGGCATGGCTGCACGACATCGGCTATGCCGCGTCCATCCAGTTGACGGGCTTTCATCCGGCGGATGGGGCACTCTTCTGCCGTCGCGAAGGGTTCGATGAGCTGGTGGTCTCGCTGGTCGCTTATCATTCTGGCGCGCCGGCCGAAGCGCGGGAGCGCGGGATCGACGCTTTATCCGCCTTCTCCGAACCACCTCAACACCTGCTGGACGCGTTGACGTTCTGCGATTTGACGACCGGACCGGATGGGTTGGCGGTGGCGGCCTCTGACCGCTTGGAGGAAGTGCTGCGGCGCTACGACGCCAATGATCCTGTCCATCGGGCAGTGCACGCTTCCCGCGATGAGCTCTTGGCGACTGTTGAGAGGGTGAACTCCTGGGTCTGACGTCCCGTCATCCGAGGTAGGGGCTCGACCGGTCTTCGAGGTAGTGGTTGATCCGTAGCCGCATCGAGGGGTGCATAGCCACCGTCGCGATGTCGTCGGGGTGTGTCCAGGCGATATCTGTGCTTTCGTGGTCAATCGCCAGCGTTCCACCGATCATACGAGTCGCGAAGCAAAGCGAGAATTGCTGTCGGACTTCGCCATTCGAGAACGCCACAATGTGGGCAGGGTCGGTATAGACGCCGGTCAGGGCAGTGACCTCTACGTCGAGGCCGGTTTCCTCCTTAACTTCGCGAACCGCCGTCTGCTCGATGGTCTCCCCGACGTCGTGTCCGCCACCTGGGAGGGCCCAGAGTTTGTTGTCACTCCGCTTTATCAGCAGGATGCGGCCGTCTTCGTCGGTGACGACCGCGGACGCAGACGGGACGACGCTGTTCGGTTTCGGAGCGTCGGGGTCGTTGTAATAATCGGTTCGCATCGGCGAAATCCCTCCTTCGGGCACGGGTGGCATCAGTTGATCAGCGGCGTGGCGTTCTCCCAGACCCGGTCGAATGCTTGCTCCAACGTGGCCCAGAGTCGGGGCTCATCAGGCCGCGCGAAAACCATGACGGGGTTGTTCCGGCCTGGCGACCCGTAGATGTGATAATTCGCGATCATGCAGTCATCGACCCGGAACATCGAGGTGTAAAGCGTCGTCTGGTGCATCCGGATCTGCAGGCCCGGTGTCGTCGCCCGCGGAGCGAGCAGTTCGGCTGTGGTACGGCACCTCGCGACGACGGCTTCCCCGATGGCCTCTTCTTGGCCGCGCAGAATCATGCTCGCACTTTCTGGGTTGCCGATGAGCATTCGCACGGCGACGCCGCGCTCGGCCGCGTCGATCAGAGTGTCTACAAATCCGTCCACCGTGTCGAACAAGAACGTAGCGGCAAACACCAGTATGTCGACCGTCCGCTGAGCGCAGCCGAAATGCTGCTGCCAAAGATCGGGCGGCACCTGACTGCGAGTTGCATATACCGTCGGCATAAATGGCTTGACCGATGTGGTCGCCGGGCGGGAACCGTCCCAGGCCGGGTATTGCTGCGGCCAGAGATCGTGCGGAGTACAGCCAAGTACGTCGGCAGCCCGACGGGCATTCTCCTCACGAACCCTGTAGTCGACGTCAGCGAGCCAGCGATGCACGGTTTTGACCGAGACTCCCACCCCGTCGGCGAACCGCCGATCGGACAGCCTCTTCCCCCGTAGACGCTCCCTGAGGGACTCGTTAGAAATCATCAACCGAGTACGGCGCGACGTCGCAGCTGTCGCCTTCCCGCGCCTGCTCCTTCCCGCCGGTGCCGCATGTCCCGAATCAGCGTAACCGTTCTGTTGCGCTGATTACCGCGTTGCCGACTCGTCGACCTGTGACATCGCGGTGTCCGAAACGTCCCGGTAATGACCAATATGTCCGCTTATGTCCATAGCGATGTCCGCCTTGTCCCTCTGAACTGGTGCCAGCGCTCGACCGGGCGCTATCGGTATCACGAAGGAGAAAGTCAATGAGATTGCGGATCAACACAACTGGGGTGTCCTTCACCTGCACCCGTGCACCAGAGCAGCGGCTCAACTACGAAACCGGCCAACCTCGGATCGATAAGGCCACAGGACGCAGCCTTTGGCTGGTCCAGGTGATGGCGCTGGACGAGTCGGGCGGCGACGTAATCGCTGTGACCGTTGCCGGTGAACCGAAGGTCTCCGCCGGCCATGCCGTCACCATCGCCGACTTGGTGGCACTGCCGTGGTCGCAGGACGGCCGGTCAGGTATCGCCTACCGCGCTGAGGCGATCACCGAAACCGCCGAGATGTCGTCGGCGAAGAACCCCGGCGGCGCCCCCCGGCCCTAGCGCAATCGGGAGGGGCTGCCCTCGCAAACACCCGTGGGCAGCCCCTACCCGAGTCGAAAGGCTATGTAGGAAAGGACTTCTTGATGTCTCATTCATCCAACGCGAGAGGCAGCAGCGGATCTCAACGAGCCAACGACGAGTGGACCGTCGAACTGATCTGGGGCATGTTCAAGGCGGCGGGTTGGCTGGTGTGGTTGGCGATCCTCTTCCCCGCCATCAGCGTCCCTGCGTTCATCACTTTCTTGATGATGCTGCTGTACGGAATCGGCGCCGGCATGCTTACTGCCGTCGCGCTCGGCGCAGGCTACGGTACGTGGGCCGCACTCGACGCGCAGTCCTTCGAACGCCGGATTGCGCGGCCAGTGCGACAACAGTTTCAAATGTGGTGGCGGTACACCCGCACCTGGGAAAAGGTCTGCGCCCTGCACGGCCTGACCGCAAGTCACCAAGACCGCACTCTCATACCGCGCGTGGGTTCGATCTGGATCGGCAACCACGCCGACGTCATTGATCTTCGCTTGATCACCGGTCAGTCGGTCGATCATTGGCAGAAGCGCACACGCGAACTGGCCGCCACGTGGCGCGCCGAACGCGTGAATGTCCGCGCCACCACACCCGGCGACATTCGCATCACGATCACACACTACGACCCTCTTGCCCAACCGATTCCGCTGCCGCTCCCCGTCGCGACGGCCAACGCCGACTTGACGGCCTTGCCGGTCGGGATCACCGACACCCACCAATGGTGGTGCGTTCCCATACTCGGCCACCACCTGCTGATCGCCGGCGCCACTGGGGCAGGAAAAGGGTCGGTGCTGTGGTCGCTGATCGCAGCCTTGGCGCCCAGCGTCAAAACCGGTGAGGTGCGGCTGTGCGTGATTGACCCGAAAGGAGGCATGGAGCTCGGCGCCGGGGCAGCTCTGTTTAGCGCGTTTTCCCACGACGCCGGCGACACCACTTTGGGCCTCCTCCGGGCGCTGGTAACGGTGATGCAGACCAGGGCTAACCGGCTACGCGGGCACACCCGCCTTCACACCCCGACGGCGCAGGATCCGCTGTACGTGCTGATCATCGACGAAATCGCTGCTCTGACCGCCTACATCACCGACCGCAAGATCCGCACTGAGATCGGGCAACTCCTCGGGCTGTTGCTCTCGCAAGGCCGGGCAGTCGGCATCAGCGTGATCGCCGCAATCCAGGACCCATCCAAGGACACCCTGCCTCTCCGGCAGCTATTCACCGTACGCATCGGTATGCGACTGACCGAGGCGTCCCAAACCGCGATGGTGCTCGGCCAGGCTGCCCGCGGCGCGGGCGCAGAATGTGACCTCATCTCTGACATCACTCCCGGCGTGGGATATGTGATGATCGATGGCACTGCGCAGCCGCGGCGCGTCCGCGCCTTCCACGTCACCGACCGCGACATCGCCGGCCTCACCACCCGGTTCATTCCGCCGATGGGTCACAGAATCAGTGACACCGGATCGGACGGGAGCATTCGGTGAGCGCCCCCGCGCAATTACCGGGACTTCCCGACGGCATCGACCACGGCGCCGTTGTCGCAGAGATGGTCCGGAGGGCTAGGTCGGCGGGATTTAACGCTTGGTGGCAGCGAGTCGAGGCGATCGGCTTCTGCGCCAATCCGATCCAACTCGGCGGCGTCGACGATTCGGGTCAGGAACACCGGGTGTTCACGCGATGCAACAACCGGCGAGCCGTCGTGTGCCCCTCATGCTCGGACCTGTATTCGCGCGACACCTGGCAGCTTATCCACGCTGGCCTGCGCGGTGGACATCACGATATGCCTGCAACTGTGGCCACGCACCCCCAAGTCTTCGCGACCCTGACCGCACCCAGTTTCGGTGCCGTCCACACGGTGCGCAACGGGGGCGGATGTCATCCGCGTAAGGCAACCCAAGGTGACTGCCGACACGGAAAACCAATGTGGTGCAATAGTGCCCATCGAGATACCGACGTTGAGCTCGGACAACCCCTGTGCGACGCATGCTACGACTACCGCGGGCATGTACTGTTCACGTGGCATGCCCCCGAGCTCTGGCGGCGGTTCACGATTCGCGTGCGTCGCGACTTGAAACGCGAACTGCATCGACGCGCAGAGGGACCAGAACACACGCGGATCTCGTTCATGAAAGTTGTTGAGCTACAACGCCGAGCGCTCCCCCACTTCCACGCCGTCATCCGTTTGGACGCCGCATCGGGGCCCGGTCAACCGCCGACAGCGCCCGACACGAGCATCGGTGCGCACGACCTCATTGTCCTCGTTCGCCAAGCGGCGACTGCCACTGTCCTGGCGCTGCCCGGCGACATAACCGTCCGGTTCGGCGAACAAATCAACATCGAGGTCATCGTCAGCGGCGCCAGGAGACAGAGCAACGCCCAACAAATCTCCGGCCGTCAGATCGCCGGTTACCTCGCAAAATACGTGACCAAATCTGTCGCGGACTTCGGTATCGCAATGCGCCGACTTACCCCTGGCGCGATCGAGCAACTTGACGTAACCGAGCACGTACGTGAGATTCTTCGGACGATTGCCGAAATATCGGCAGAACAGCCTTACACGGACATGAACGCATGGCTTCATACCCTCGGATATCGCGGTCATATCGTCAGCAAGTCGCGGCAATTCTCGACGACGATGACCGCGTTGCGCGAACGTCGCACGGAATGGCGAAAATCTCAAACACACGATGCATTGTTGCCAAGTGGCGGCGGACCAACCGGTGAGCCAATCCCTTGGCGTTTTCAGCGCTCGGGACATGTCAGCCTCGGAGATCGAGTCCTTGCAATCTCAGCGTCCGACCGTGCGCGAGACCAGCGAATCGCCGCCCGTCAAGCGGCCAGGGAAGGAGGCTGAAACCATGGCGCACGTTCCCCACCCGTTGCAGGCTGACCCGGCGTCGCCCGCAGCGCTGAGGCGTTGCAGAGGGGCCGACGCCGGCGTACGCGCCGGGTTGCGAGCTTTCAGCTCCCGCGTGTCGGTGTTCAGGCGGATAATGCCTGAAAGCACTTGGCATAGATGATGCTCGAAGACCAGGGAGAACTAATGACCGTTCAGGCCGCTGCCGAACGGCTCGCGGTCAGCCGATGGATGATCTACCGCCTGATCTGGGACCAGCGGGTCAAATCGGTGCAGATCGGGAGGTGCCGCCGAATTGTTCGGCAATCCTTCGATGATTACCTCTCCGCCTTGATTGAGGGAGCCGCGTGATGGGAACGAGAAAGCGTAACCCGAACGGTTCGGGCAGTATCTCCCAACGTGAAGACGGGCGCTACGAGCTCAAAGTGTTCGTCGACACCCCGGACGGCCGACGGAAACGCATCAGCGTCTATGCCTCGACTTGGGAAGCGGCGGATGCTGAACGCACACGCCTAAAGGATCTGCAACGCAAAGGAATTCCGGTCGACAGTACGACATGCACTGTCGAGCAGTACATGCGGTACTGGTTGACGGAGATTGCGCAACCGAGCGTGCGGGAGACGACCTTTTCCTCGTATGAGCTGTTGGTGCGCTTGTATGTCGTACCGGGACTAGGCAAACGGAGGCTGCGTGCGCTGCAAGCGCAGCACATCCGCGCATGGCTGAACGGACTGCGGACAACATGTCAGTGCTGCGCACAGGGGAAGGACGCCGAGCGGGCGATGAAGGGCAATGCGCGGTGCTGCGCGAAGAAACCTGCCGAGTGCTGCGGGCAGGTCGCGGGTACCGGTACCTTGCGTTATTTGCTCCGGCTTGTGCGAGCGGCACTGCAAGACGCCGTTGATGAGGAACTGCTGGCTCGAAATGTTGCTCGACAGGTCAAGATGCCGGCCGGCTCGATCCGTAAGGTGACGCCGTGGTCGGCGGAAGAAGTTCGCAGGTTTCTCGAAACTGCACGGCACGACCGGCTCTATGCGTTGTGGGCCGTCGCGTTGGCCATCGGTCTTAGGCGCGGAGAGGCGCTCGGGCTTCGGTGGGTCGACGTCGACCTCGTCAACGGACGGGTCGTTATCGCGAAGGCGCTTTCACGCGTAGGGACGAACCTGACCTTGCGGGACGTGAAGACCGAATCGTCGGCCGCCTCCGTGCCGTTGCCGGCAGAGCTCGTTGCAATCCTGCGGCGACATCGGCGGGACCAGCTCGGCGATACACAGGTCGCGCGGGCCAACACGCTCGGTCTCGTCTTCACGACGAAAAATGGGACGCCTCTCGAGCCGAGGAACGTCAACCGAGCGTTCGAGACGCTGTGCCGACGGGCCGGCGTGCGGAACATTCGGCTGCACGACCTTCGTCATTCGTGCGCGACGTTGTTGT